>JBBKVZ010000082.1:0-17476 GCA_037968715.1 Pseudomonas sp. | reverse complement strand
CCGGTGAGCATAAAGAAGGTCGAACCGTAGATCCCCGAACCCAGGGTCAGGCCAAGCTCGTGATAAGCCTCGATGTATTCGACGGCTTGAAAGCCCAAAAAGGCGATGCCCAGTACGATCGTCAGCCCCAACCAGGCTTTCAATAGCCCTCGCTTGCCGAGTTTCAAGGCATGGTGGGCAAAGGTTAGGGTGAAGCTGGAGCTGACCAGTAAAATGGTGTTGATCAGTGGCAAGTGCCACGGATCGATGATTTCCTTGGGCGCCGGAAACAGCTTCGGGTCGGGGCTATTGAGCAACGGCCAGACATACTCGAAATTAGGCCAGAGCATGTTGCTCACACCCTTGTCACCCTCGCCACCGAGCCAAGGCCCGGCGAAGGTACGCACATAAAACAGCGCGCCAAAGAACGCGGCAAAGAACATCACTTCCGAGAAAATAAACCAACTCATGCCCCAGCGGAATGAGCGATCCATCTGCGCGCTGTACATGCCAGCGCGGCTCTCTTTGATCACAATGCCAAACCAGCCAAACAGCATATAAGCCAGGAACAACCCGCCAATCGAGAAAATCAGCGGCCCATTCGACTCGGCGCGCTGGGCGCTCATATCATTGAACCAGGTGGCGAGCCCATAGACCGTAGTTGTCATGCCGATGGTGGCAATGATCGGCCATTTGCTTTGGGCGGGAACGTAGTACTGCTCATAATCTGCCATGGTTGTTCTCCTTATCGGCCTGCTACTGCAGCAGGCGATTTAGTCGCCGTGATGTCGAACAGCGTGTACGCCAGCGTGAGGTGATGCACATCCTCAGGTAAGTCGCGGTCGACGATAAAGCGCACTGGCATCTCGATCCGCTGCCCCGGCTGCAATACTTGCTGGGTAAAACAAAAGCATTCCGTCTTATGAAAATAGGCCGCTGCCACCGAGGGTGAGACGCTCGGCACTGCCTGCGCTGTCATGGGGCGATCGCTGGGGTTGCTGGCGATAAATAACATTTCGTTGACTGCCCCCGGGTGCACCACTAACTCGTCACTTTTGGCCCGAAACTCCCAAACCATTTCTGCCGAGTTGGTGGCTAGAAACTGCACCCGCACCGTGCGGGCTTCGTTCACCGCTTGGACACCTTCGTAGACGGCCCCTGAGGTCTTGCCATTGATGCCCAGCGCCCGGCACATCACGTCATAAATAGGCACCAACGCGAAACCAAAGCCAAACATCGCCACCACTACTATTAATAGCCGTTGGATCAGCCGGCGATTGGGCTGGGAGTCACTCATGCGAACCTTCCCTTAGGGTGGGCTTCAGCCCGCCGCTACGATTGGCCTGGTGGGCTGAAGCCCACCCTACACTCGTGTCCACTCACTGCACCTCCGGTGGCGTTTGGAAGGTGTGATAGGGCGCCGGTGACGGCAGCGTCCACTCCAACCCTTCAGCACCATCCCAAGGTTTGTCTCCCGCAGGTTTGCCGCCGCGAATGCATTTGATGACGATAAACAGGAAGAACAACTGAGTCACACCGAAGGCAAAGCCACCGATGGAGGAGACCATATTGAAGTCGGCAAACTGCAAGTTGTAGTCAGGAATGCGCCGCGGCATGCCCGCCAAACCAACGAAGTGCATGGGAAAAAAGGTCATGTTCATAGCCACAAACGACAACCAGAAATGCAGCTTGCCGAGGGTTTCGTCATACATGTTGCCGGTCCACTTCGGCAGCCAATAATAGACTGAGGCGAAGATGCCGAAGATCGCCCCTGGCACCAGCACGTAATGGAAATGCGCAACCACAAAGTAGGTGTCTTGGTACTGATAATCCGCCGGCGCCATTGCCAGCATCAGGCCGGAGAAACCGCCGATGGTAAACAGAATGACGAAGGCCACCGCGAACAGCATCGGCGTTTCAAAGGTCATAGAACCTTGCCACATGGTCGCCGCCCAGTTGAACACCTTCACCCCGGTGGGCACGGCAATCAGCATGGTGGCGTACATAAAGAACAACTCGCCGACCAGCGGAATACCGACCACGAACATGTGGTGAGCCCAAACAATAAACGACAGGAAGGCGATGCTGGAAGTGGCGTACACCATCGAGGTGTAGCCGAACAACGGCTTGCGTGAAAAGGCTGGAATGATCGCGCTGACCGCACCGAAGGCCGGCAGGATCATGATGTACACCTCGGGATGTCCGAAGAACCAGAATACGTGCTGGAACAACACCGGATCTCCACCGCCGGCGGCGCTGAAAAAGCTGGTACCAAAGTGGATATCCATCAGCATCATGGTTACGCAACCGGCCAGTACCGGCATTACCGCGATCAACAGGAATGCGGTAATCAACCAGGTCCAGACGAACAGCGGCATCTTCATCAAGGTCATGCCCGGCGCGCGCAGATTGAGGATGGTGGCGATGATGTTGATGCCGCCCATGATCGAACTGATGCCCATTAAGTGCACGGCAAAGATGAAGTAGGTGACGCTCTCCGGCGCGTAAGTGGTCGACAGCGGCGCGTAGAAAGTCCAGCCAAAATTTGGCCCGCCGCCCTCGCTAAACAAGGTCGAAATCAAGATGCCAAACGCCGCTGGAAGCAGCCAGAAACTGAAGTTATTCATGCGTGGCAAGGCCATGTCCGGCGCGCCGACCATCAGCGGCACCATCCAGTTAGCTAGGCCAACGAAGGCCGGCATCACCGCACCGAAGACCATGATCAAACCGTGCATGGTGGTCATTTGGTTAAAAAATTCCGGCTGCACAATTTGCAGCCCCGGCTGGAACAGTTCGGCGCGAATCACCATGGCAAAGGAGCCACCGAGCAAAAACATCGCAAAGCTGAACCATAGGTACATGGTGCCGATGTCTTTGTGATTGGTGGTCAGCACCCAACGCATCAGGCCTTTGGGCGGGCCATGGGGATGGTCGTTGCCGGCATGGGTATCACCGTGATGGCCCGCCCTTTTTTGGCTGTAATCGATCACTGCGCTCATGTTCTTACTCCTGAGCTTGTTTGAGGGCGAGCACGTCTTTGGGCGTGACCATGTCGTTCATGGCATTACCCCAAGCGTTGCGTTCGTAGGTGATCACCGCCGCGATATCGACTTCCGACAACTGTTTGCCGAAGGCCGCCATGGACGTACCCGGTTTACCATTGAAGACAATCCCCAGGTGACCTTCCCGACTGCCAGTCGCGATCTTTGAGCCCTTAAGCGCCGGGAACATCGGTGGCAAGCCCTGACCTTCGGCTTGGTGACATGCGGCGCAGGAGGTTTGGTAGGTCTTCTCGCCGCGGGCGATCAGCTCTTCGCGGGTCCACTCTTTGCTGGTCAACTCTTTGAGCTGCAAGGCTTCGACTTTGCGCTCAGCCAACCACTTGGCGAAGTCTTCTTTCGAGCGTGCATCAACCACGACAGGCATAAAACCGTGATCTTTACCGCATAACTCGGTGCACTGGCCTCGGTAGATGCCGGGCTTATCGATGCGAGTCCAGGCCTCGTTAACAAAACCCGGAATGGCGTCTTTCTTCACCGCAAACGCCGGCACCCACCAAGAGTGGATAACATCAGCGCCGGTGATCAAAAACCGCACTTTGGTGCCCACTGGAACTACCAGCGGGTTATCCACCTCCAGCAGATAATTCTCAGATTTGGGTTCTTTATTTTGGATTTGGCTTTGCGGGGTAGCCAAGTTACTGAAGAACTCGACGTCTTGCCCCAGGTATTTGTAATGCCACTTCCACTGATAACCGGTGATCTGGATATCCAGTTCCGACTCGCTAGTGTCGTAGATGTCGATCAGCGTTTTGGTCGCCGGAATGGCAATGATGACCAGAATGACCAGCGGGATCAGGGTCCAGAGAACTTCTACCGTAGTGCTTTCATGAAAGTGCGCTGGCTGCTGACCGGTCGAGCGGCGGTGAACCAGCATCGACCAGAACATCGCACCGAAGACCACCACACCAATGACCACACAAATCCAGAAAGTAATCATGTGTAAGTCAAATACTGCGCGGCTAACTTCTGTCGCACCGGGCGCCATATTCACCGTCCAGGCGGCCTGCGCCTGACTGAATACAGCCCATAGTAATAAACCCAACCAAATTCGTGGCCGTTGCATCATTGCGGGTTCCCCTTATTGTTCTTGATATCCCACCGGCTATGCCTGCGGCTAAGGGAACAGCTAGCAACCCAGCAGCATAAGCAAGGTTTTAAAGCTCCACACCCAAGCCGCAAAGCACCGTCAGACTGAGTCAGGTCGCACCTTGCGTTTTGAGTATAGACAGCAACTGCGACATAACAACGCAGTCTAAAAACTCGTTCTGCACGCCATATTTTTCAGTGAGTTAGCTACCATCACCGGCTTCGAAATAGCGCTAGCGCATAACAATTACAAATTAATGACGATTGATTCTTAGCCTTCCCAGCAAACCAGCTAAGGTTCTCGGTTTACTTCGCCCTCTTAATTTAGGAGCAGTCATGAATATCGTTGCGTTGCGTCAATTGATCGACCGCGCCCACCAGCACGAAGCCCGCACCGGTCAACTAGCCGGCCAGCTCGATGCTCATCTGGAGCGTTTGCATCCGGCTATTCGCATACCCATACAGGATCCAAAGGGCGTACTCGGGCGCTTCGTCGCCGCCTATATCGCGCAAGTCCCTGAGTTACTCGAAGCCGCCGATGCGGTCGCGCAACAAGTTGGAATTCAGGCGCAAATTAAGCCGGTACTGAAAATTGCCGAAGCCTATTTTTTGCAACCGCCAGAATTGCTGAATGCCCATGACGGGCTGGATGGCTTGCTCGACGAGGCCTATTTGGCCCATCGCTTGGTGGAGGAAATGAATGACCGTTACATCGCCCAATTCGGTCAGCCATTGATTCCGCTGGACACAACCGTCGCCAACCTAATTGCCCACCAATTGATCGGCGAGCCCTTTGCCAACCAACTGGATGAGGCGGTGCATCACAGCATCGAAGAGTTGTTCAATACAGCCAATTTTGACCAAGCGAAGCTACAGGCATATCGCGCGCAACTGAACGACCCGCAAGTGGTTGCCGCATGGCAAACCTGGCCCTGCCTATCACGCCAACTCGGGGTTGAGCTGGCGCTGGGGGCGGAGCAACGGATCGCCAGCTAAGCGCTGGCGCAGCTTTAAAGTGTGGGCTTTTTCAACTTCGGATTAGGAAAGAACTGCACCGCCTGCACCTTAGGGTCGGCCGGTTTTTTGAGCGCGCCGAGATTGACCCGAGTGCCGAGTTCTTTCGGCACCGACTGGCCTTGCTCGTTGAGGGTGTCGGCGTAGCCACAGGCCACGCACTCACGGTTAGGCACGCCATCCACGTCCCACATCTGCACCTTGTCCTGCTCGCTGCACGCCGGGCACACCGCCCCGGCGATAAAACGCTTCTTGCTCACGGCTACGGCCGGGGCGTTTTCAGGGGTATCGCTCATGCGGCCTCCTCGGTTAAACCACTATGGCGCAGCAGAGCGTCGATGCTCGGCTCACGGCCACGAAATGCCACAAACAAGTCCATCGGCTCTTGCGAGCCACCGCGCGCCAGAACCGCTTCGCGAAACGCCCGGCCCGTTTCAGGGTTGAGCACGCCGTCTTCCTCGAACTTGGAGAAGGCGTCGGCCGAGAGTACTTCGGCCCACTTGTAGCTGTAGTAGCCGGCGGCATAACCACCGGCAAAAATATGCGCAAAACCATTGGCGAAGCGGTTGTAGGCCGGTGGCCGCATGATCGAAACTTCATCACGAACCGCCTCCAGCACCTGCAGCACGCTCCGCCCGTCGGCATGGCTGGCGTGCAGTTCAAAATCAAACAGCGACAACTCCACTTGGCGGACCATCTGCATGCCCGACTGGAAGTTTTTCGCCGCCAGCATTTTGTCCAGTAGGTCTTGCGGCAGTGGCTCGGCGGTTTCGAAATGCGCGGAGATCAGCGCCAAGCCTTGCGGCTCCCAGCACCAGTTTTCCATAAACTGGCTTGGCAACTCGACCGCATCCCACGCCACGCCATTGATGCCCGAGGCACCGGCGTGCTCGACGCGGGTCAGCAGGTGGTGCAGGCCATGGCCAAACTCGTGGAACAGGGTGGTCACTTCATCGTGAGTCAGCAACGCCGGCTGGCCATTTACCGCAGCAATGGCGAGTGGCGGGGTGAAGTTACACACCAGATTGGCCACCGGGCTGATCAGCTCAGCGCTGGCATTGCGGCGCTTATCGCGCGCGCCGTCCATCCAGGCACCACCGCGTTTATTAGCACGGGCATACAGGTCGAAGAAGAAGCGGCCCAGCGGCTGCCCATGCTCGCTGATTTGAAACAGGCGCACATCTGGGTGCCAGCTGTCGAAACCAGACAATTCTTCAATCTCGATGCCATACAGCTGCTGGACGATGGCAAACAGACCGGTGAGCACCTTGTCGATCGGGAACCACGCACGGACTTCTTCTTGCGACAGGTTGTAGCGCTGCTGACGTAGTTTCTCGGCGTAGTAACCGGCGTCCCAGCTTTGCAGCTCGGCGCAGCCTTGGCTGGCGGCGAAGGCTTGCAACTCAGCCAGATCACGCAGTGCAAACGGCTTGCCGCGCTGGCCCAGATCGCGCAAAAAGCTCAGCACCTGAGCGTTGCTCTCGGCCATTTTGCTGGCCAGTGACAGCTCGGCGTAATCGTTAAAACCGAGCAACTGCGCCAGCTCTTGGCGCAGGTCGAGAATTTCTACCATCAGCGGACCGTTATCAAACTGGCCGGCATTCGGGCCCTGCTCGGAGGCACGAGTGCAGTAAGCGGCGTACAACTCTTCACGCAGGGCACGGTCGTCGGCATAGGTCAGCACCGCGTAATAGCTCGGGAATTCCAAGCTGATCAACCAGCCGTCGAGTTCTTTGGCTTGCGCCGCCTGAGCCATTTGCGCCTTGGCCGAGTCGGTTAGGCCGGCCAGTGCCGCCTCGTCCGTGATGTGCTTAGTCCACGCCTGAGTCGCATCCAGCAACTGATTAGAGAAATTGCTGGTCAGCTCGGAGAGCTTCATCTGTATAGCGCCGAAGCGCTGTTGCTCAGCGGCGGGCAGATCAATACCAGAGAGGCGGAAGTCACGCAGGGCCTGCTGCAAAATGGTTCGTTGCGCCACGTCAAAATCAGCCGCCGCCGGGCTGTTGGCCAGCGCTTGATACGCCTCAAACAGCGGCTTGTTTTGGCCGATTTCGGTCCAGTATTGCGACAACTTAGGCAGGCAAGCCTCATAGGCGGTGCGTAACTCGGCGCTGTTACACACCGAATTCAAATGACTGACCGGGCCCCAAGCCCGACCCAGGCGGGCACCCAGTTCATCCAGCGCCAGCACCAAACCGCTCCAAGTCGGCGCAGCAGACTGTTGGGCCAGCAGCTCGGTCATGGCCGCACGGCTGTCGGCCAAGATCACATCAATGGCCGGCTCTACGTGTTCGGGACGGATGCTGGCATAAGGAGGCAGGTCGAAATTTTGCAGAAGCGGATTGCTGGCAGTCACGGCAAACACCTGTAGGCTGAATATTCTAGGTTGGGCGAGACGGGTTTCGCACCGGTATACCGACCATCTTAAATGACAATGGCCACAGCCCGCAGCTTCAGAGGAGACATCGCGTGAGTATTCGAACCTATCAAGGCCTAACCCCGCAGCTCGGCGCCGGCGTATTGGTCGATCCCAGCGCCGTGGTGCTGGGCGATGTGACGCTGGGCGAAGACTGCTCGGTGTGGCCGCAAGCGGTGATCCGCGCTGACATGCACAGCATCCGTATCGGTGCGCGCACCAGCGTGCAAGATGGCTGCGTGCTGCACATTACCCATGCCGGGCCGTTTAATCCCGAAGGCTTCCCGTTGTTAATCGGCGATGAGGTGACCATTGGCCACCAAGCACTGCTGCATGGCTGCACCGTCGGCAACCGGGTGCTGATCGGCATGGCCTGCATCGTCATGGATGGTGCAGTCATTGAGGATGAAGTGGTGCTTGGCGCCGGCAGCTTGGTGCCACCGGGCAAACGTTTGCTCAGCGGCTACCTCTATGTAGGCCGTCCGGCGCAATCTGTGCGCCCGCTAACCGATAAAGAAAAAGCCTATTTCAGTTACAGCGCAGCCAATTACGTAAAACTTAAAGACCTGCATATTGCCGAGGGCTATCAGTAATCCGTTGGGCCTCAATCATTGCGCTGATAAACAATTTTCTTTGTGCTGTTGGCGCAGCTGCCCACCACCATAGCCGGGTCGCTGGCCTCGTCATTGCTGACGATTTCTAAGGTGTAACTGCTGACCCCAGCGGCCTGGATTTTTATCTCGATCTCCTGCTTCAACTCCTCACAATCTTTGGGTGCGGCCAACAGCGAGGTACTGCAAAACATCAGGGCTAACAGGCTAAGACGCAGGCGCATACGAACTCCAAAGTGAAGACTGACGAACAAGGCTCACTGTAACGCAATTGCTCACCAGCAAAGCGTTTGAATCGCATGCAGAGCCCGCGCACCGGGCAGCTGCACATCTCGTCTGAGCAGTAAAAAGCCAGGCCGTAAAAATCATCCTGCGTTGTTTTCTGGGTAAGCAACAATATTCAACTACGCTTGCAAATGGCAGTTCCGGCAACTGTCGCATGTGCGCACCGCAATGCCGCCTCCCCTCTTCTTTGGCGCTGCGCAAAGGACGAAAAATGTCAGGTATAGACCTTTGGGGTGACGATTCCAGCTGCGATAACGCGCCCATTGAGGCGCCGCCACTCGCCATCTACCTGATCGCCGACAACGCGCAACAAGCATTTTGGCGCGACGGTTTACAGCCCAACGGCATTAGCTTTTGCGCCAGCCAAAGCGATGACTGCCAGCTTATTTTGGTCGATGAACGCTGTACCGATTACCTGCAACAATTGGCTGAGCTGGCCGTCGATGAGCAGCGTGCTCGACCACCGGTGTTCTTTTTGGTCAATAACGGTGCCGAACCCGACTGCATGCGCGCTTTTTCCGCCGGCGCTGACGACTACGTACACCTGCCCATTAGCCCTGAGGCACTGGCCGCCAGACTCAAGCGCGCCAAGGTGCAATTGCACGACAGCCTCAATATCCGCCAACAGCTCACGGCCTCATCAAGCATCGCCTTTCAGTCCATGAGCATGAATGCTGAGTTGGGCGGCATTCTGCATTTTTTGCAAGCCAGCTTTACCTGTCGTGAGTTCGCCTCACTGGCAGAACTAACGCTAAAAATGCTCAATGAACTGGGTTTGCATGCCAGTTTGGGCATCTTTCATGATCGTGGTCTGGAGTACTTCTGTGATGATGGCGTCAAGCGGCCCATTGAGCAGGAGGTAATCGAGAACTCCCGGCATCTCGGGCGTATTTCTGACTTTGGCGCGCGGACCATTCTGAATTACCCCAACTTTGGTCTGCTGATCCGCAATATGCCGCTGGACGACCCACTGCGCTACGGCACCCTCAAAGACCATATCTGCTACTTGGGCAACGGTTTGGATGCGCGCTGTCAGGCCCTGATAATCGAGCGCAGTGCCAATGAACGAGCGGTGCGCATAAAGGCCACCGCCGCCGTATTGCAACAAATGATTGCCGACATGGAACACGCCAAACTGGAAGTCACTCGCCACAGCAGTGAAGTACTAAGAAGCATGCTCGACGATCTGCAGTTCGGTTTTTCCAAGCTGAGCCTGACCGGCCCCGAGGAAGATATTTTGGTCACTCTGTTGACCGAATCGGGTGATCGGATTCATGCCTTATTTAAACGTGCAGCCGAGCAAGATCAGCAGTTTCAAGCCCTACTCTTTAGCGTGACGAAAACGCTGGAACACTAGCTCACGCTTGGGTCGATCTAGATACCGCTGCCAGCAAAGTGCTGATCACCGGGCGTAACGAGTTTAGCTGGAGGCGGCCGCTCATCGCCAAGCTGCGGCAGACCTCCGCTACGCGTAACCGCCAAGGGCTAGCCAACCAAATGCCATTGGCGCAGGTCAAGCAAGCGCTGGCACTCACCGAGCAGCTGCTCAAGCCGGGCGAGCTAAAATCAGGCTTGGACGCCTACCTGCGCCAGCAGGGCAACTAACTGACCCGCCAATACCCCTTTGCGCAACGGCCAGATTTCCTCAAGCGCGAGCGCACCGCTGAACCCTCAGAAAGCACCGCAGGTGTCGTAGGCCAATTGCTCGCCACGCTCATTGAGCAAGCGCAACCAAGCACCCGCTTGACCCCAGCCCGCCACCAACCCGTACCGGTCGCCTGCTTTGAAGGCCTCATAAGACAAATTGAAGTTACAACTCAGCTGCTCAGCGTTGTTGGAATCTTGATCGCCCGCAAAATACTGAAAGTTCAGACCCAAGGTATGCGCGCCCGGAGTGACTTGGTAGTAATCCCCGGCGGCCCAAGGCTGGCCATCCAGTTGCTCGGCCAACAAGCTATCGCCAACAAAGGAGGAAATATCGATCCAAGCTTGCTGAGGGTTATGCGCTGGCAGATTCGAGCAGCCACTCAGCAACACCACAAAAACAATTCCAATTAAACGCGGCATAGCATTCTCCCGACCTAACTTACCCGGCAGTGCGCCAAGCCTGTGCATTTATAAAAAAACCGGGCCTAAACAGACTGTGTGAAAACCTAGCGAGCGAAGGTTAGGCAAGGCAAAAACAGGCGCAACGTAACGAAGCGAAGTAACAGCCTTTGGCTGACCCGCAGGGCGAACGTATTGAGTCAAAAACGCAGTTTACGAGTTGTAAATGAGCATTTTTAGCCTGTTTTTAACGCCGCATTACCGATGCGCAGTAGTTTTTACACGGTCGGTAAAGACCCGGTTTACAGTGCGCCTGGCAAGCTGGACGAGCTTACCCATGCGGCACGTGCAGACGATTAGTTGCGCGTGTAGACGATTTCTTTGCTGCCTGCCTCGCAACTGCCGACCACTTGCTTGTCGGTTGAGCTGCCTTTAGCAACCACTTCTAGACTGTAGGATTTGACCCCTTTAGCCTCCAGTTTGGCCTCAATTTGCGCTTGCAACTCTGCACAGGGCAAAGCTGCCGCCATCAAGCTCCCAGCCAGCGAGAACAGGCCCATAGCGAAAATAACTTTCTTGATCATTAACATTCCCTCGTAGTGAATAAAATCGTCATCTGCCCAGCCTGCACCGGTAACCGCAAGCACCGGCCGTGCTTGCGTATTAAGCCCGGCAGCGCCCAAAGAAACCAGCCCAGCGGTTAGCTATCGGCGAGTCTAAAACCGACCTTGAGGGTTACTTGATAATGGCCCACCTTGCCGTTGACGATATGCCCACGGGTCTCGGTGACTTCAAACCATTCCATGTTGCGCACGGTCTTGGCGCATTCAGCCAAGGCATTATTAATCGCATCCTCGATGCTGGTACTGGAAGAACCGACCAATTCAAGTTTCTTATAACTGTGATGGCTAGGCATAGCGTTGTCCTCTGCGGGTAGTAGTTAAAACCTAGTCAAGCATGGCCTATGCCGCAAGCCGAACGGCTGAATCGTGGCGCACCGGCATAGCGGCATGGGCACACGGAATTTCTGCTCTGAAAAACCACCCCACCCTACAAAAATAAGTCAAATACGCAGCTAGAGCACTGCAAAATGCCACACCCAGCCTGTATGTTTAAGCGCGCGACACTCAGCCCTATCCGCTAACAACTATGGAATTGATTAAATGACGGATCAAGCCAACGGCATTGCGACTGCACGCGTGCGGCCCGCCAGTAACTGGTCAGCCATCTGGGTGCTGCCGATCATCGCCTTATTGATTGGCAGTTGGTTGGGCTGGAAGGCCTACAGCGAACAGGGCGTGATGATCGACATTCGTTTTCACAGTGGCGACGGTATCGTCGCGGGTAAGACCGAGCTGATCTTCAAGGGCATGACCCTAGGTAAAGTGAAGAAACTAGATCTGAGCGAGAACAAACAATCGGTTCTAGTGCATATCGAGGTCGATCGCAGCGCCGCTGATTTTTTGCGCGACAATACCCACTTTTGGCTGGTACAGCCGCGCGTTTCGCTGGCGGGCATTACCGGGCTAGAAACCCTAGTTTCCGGTAACTACATCACCTTCGAGCCGGGCGAGGGCAAAAAAGCCTTGCACTTCAAAGCGCTGGCCGAGCCACCGCCGCTGTTGGACAACTTACCTGGTCTGCATATCCAGCTGAAAAGCGCCCGTTTAGACTCGCTCTCAGTGAGCAGCCCGGTGTATTACCGGCAGATTCAGGTCGGCCAAGTTAACGGCTACGCGTTGGCCGAAGACCACAACTCAGTAATGATTAAGCTGCATATTCAGCCTGAGTTTGCCAACTTGGTTACGGCGTCTACGCACTTTTGGAATGTCAGCGGAGTCAATGTTGCGGCCAGTCTCTCAGGGGTCAAGATCAACGTCGAATCGTTAGTCAGCCTGATGGCCGGCGGCATTGCCTTCGACAATATGCCTGGCACGCCCCCCTCTGCGGATAACAGCGCCAAAGCCGTGTATGAACTGTATGAAAACTTTGATGACGCCAAGGTCGGTATCCCGATCCAATTGGCCCTAGAAGATTTCAGCGGCATTCAGGCCGGCGTCACCGCCGTGCGCTGGCGCGGTCAGCAGGTGGGCATGGTCAAAACCGCGAAGATCGACAGTGACCTTGGCGGCGCCGTTGCGGTGCTCAGCATGGACCCGCGCGCCGAGCCCTACCTGACTGCCGATGCTCAGTTCTGGTTGGTAAAACCCTCCATCACGCTGGCGGGTATCAAAGGTCTGGACGCACTAACCCAAGGCAATTTCATCGAGATCAAGGCCGGTCGCAAAGATGCGCCTGCCCAGCGTACTTTCAAAGCCCTGCAAGCAGCTCCGCCGCCCACTTACCGAGTACCCGGCCTGCACCTGCAACTGAGCGCAGAACAAGTGGGTTCCGTGAGTATCGGTGCACCCGTGCTGTACCGGCAGTTGAAGGTCGGTAGCGTTACCCGTATCGACTTGGCTAGCGACAAACAACATATGCACATCGGGCTGCTGATAGAGCCGCAATACGCCGCCCTAGTGAATCGCTCCACGTATTTTTGGAATGCCAGCGGCATCAGCGTCAGCGGCAGCTTGGCGGGGATCCAAATTAAATCGGACTCCCTGCAAAGCCTGGTTGAGGGCGGTATTGCCTTCGACAGCCCCGAAACAAAGGCTAAAGCCGTCGGCAATGGTTACCGCTTTACGCTGTTTAGCGATTACACCGCGGCCACTGAAACAGGCCAAATGATTGAACTGGAAGTGGCCAGCGGCGAAGGCCTGCGCAAAGGCACGGCATTGCGCTTCAAAGGCGTCGACGTCGGCCGCGTTGAGAGCTTAGGGCTGAATGCCCAGCGCAACGGCGTGCTGCTAAAGGTCAAAGTGTTCGCTGCCGCCGATTTAATTGCCCGCCAAGGTGCCCAATTTTGGCTAGTCGGCCCAGAACTGGGGCTGATGCGCAGCGCCAATCTCGGCACCGTAGTTACCGGCCCCTACCTCGAAGTACTGCCACCCAGCATGGCCGCGCCGAGCGCTCGGCACTTTGTCGCCCGTAGCGGCCCGCCGTCGGCGCAAGCGCAATTCAAGGGCTTGCGTCTGACCCTCACCACCCTCCAGCGCGGCTCGTTGAAAGCCGGCTTACCAGTTAACTATCGCGGCATGGCCGTTGGCCAAATCAGCGATTTAGAGCTGGCGCCAAACGCAGAGCAGGTGCTGGTGCATATTCTGATCGATCCGCGTTTTAGCACGCTGGTGCACCGTGGCAGTCAGTTTTGGAATACCAGCGGGATTAACCTAGATGTGTCGCTGTTCGATGGCGCGCGATTGCGCACCGAGTCGGTGGAAACCCTAATCGAAGGCGGCATTGCCTTTGCCACGCCAGAGGATTCACGGCAAGGCCCGGCAGCCTTGCCGGGGCAACGCTTCGCACTGCACGAGCAAAGCCAGGATGAATGGTTGCAATGGCAACCGCGCATCCCCCTCAGTCGCCGAGCAGAAGGCGCGCAGCCCTAAGGTTAAGGCGCCGACGGATTCTGTTCGCGGCGCAACCACTCGGCCAGTTGCGCGGCGCGCGGGTCCTGCGCCCGCGCCGGCACCCACAGGGCCAAGCGCGCACTGGTTTGCGCAAAGCCCCAGGGCGCGATCAAGCGTCCGGCGGCTAAGTCTGCGGCCACCAACTGCTGCGGCGCGATTGCCACGCCGAGGCCAGCCACAGCAGCCTCCAACAAATAATACAAATGCTCGAATCCTTGCCCCAAGAGCAACTGCGCGGGCGCCAAACCATTACGTTCGGCCCACACCGGCCATGCCTGTGGACGTGAGCTGGTGTGCAGCAGCGCCTCCTTCAGCAAGGCCGCAGCGGGCGCCTGCAACAGTTCAGCCGCATGCGCATAACGCGGGCTGAGCACCGGACCAATCGCCTCGATGGCTAATTCATACACCTGCATATCCGCCGGCCACGGTGGCTCGGCAAACAGCAGAGTGGCATCCAGCCCCGGCCGGCGCGGGTCAAGATCACCCTCGCTGCTGGATAACTGCAAACGCAATTCGGGCAGTTCGCGATGCAGTCGGTCTAGCCTGGGAATAAACCAACGGGCCAGCAGACTGCCGGGACAACCGAGCACGAAAGGCGCGTCACTGCTCTGATGCTTGAGTTCCGCGCACACATCGCGCAGCCGCTCAAAGGCATCGACAGTACTGTCGCGCAGGCGAATGCCGGCGGCCGTGAGCTTCACCCCACGGCCGTCTTTGGCGAACAAGGCGACTCCCAACTGGGTTTCTAGGGCTCGAATTTGCCGGCTCACCGCACCATGAGTGACGTGCAGCTCATCAGCAGCCAAGCTCATGCTTTGTAGCCGTGCAGCAACCTCGAAGGCGCGCAGGGCATTTAGTGGGGGCAATTCGCGGCGCATAGTACCTGTGAGTTTTTCTAACATGTACGTGCAATCTAATCGCTTTTCACCCAGCCAACCAGCGGTAGAATTAGCCCATTGCCACTTAACTCGGAGCACGCTGATGACTTCTTTACGCACTGGCCCGGATACCAAAGGCCTGTTCGGCCATTTTGGCGGCCAATACGTCGCTGAAACCTTGATGCCCTTGATCCACGATCTAGCCCGCGAGTACGAAGCGGCCAAGCTCGACCCAAGCTTTATCGAAGAGCTGGCGTACTTTCAGCGCGACTACATCGGCCGGCCTAACCCGCTGTATTTTGCCGAGCGACTGACCGAGCACTGCGGCGGCGCAAAAATTTACTTTAAGCGCGAAGAGCTCAATCACACCGGCGCGCACAAAATTAACAACTGCATCGGCCAAGTATTGCTGGCGCGGCGCATGGGTAAAAAACGCATCATCGCCGAGACCGGCGCCGGCATGCACGGCGTGGCCACCGCCACCGTAGCGGCGCGTTTCGGTTTGGAATGCGTGATTTTCATGGGCACCACCGACATCGACCGCCAGCAGGCCAACGTGTTTCGCATGAAGCTGCTCGGCGCCACCGTGATCCCGGTAATCGCCGGCACCGGCACCCTGAAAGACGCCATGAACGAAGCCCTGCGCGACTGGGTCACCAACGTCGACAACACCTTCTACATGATCGGCACAGTCGCCGGCCCGCACCCTTATCCGGCGATGGTTCGCGACTTCCAAGCCATTATCGGCAAGGAAACCCGCGAGCAAATGTTCGAGAAAGAAGGTCGTCTACCCGACAGCCTGGTTGCCTGTATCGGCGGCGGCTCGAATGCTATGGGCCTGTTTCACCCGTTTTTGGATGACACCAGCGTGCAGATGATCGGCGTCGAGGCCGCAGGCCACGGCATCGACACCGGCAAACATGCGGCCAGCCTGAATGGCGGTGTACCGGGCGTATTGCACGGTAACCGGACCTTCTTGCTGCAAGACGACGATGGCCAGATCATCGACGCCCACTCGATCTCCGCCGGCCTCGACTACCCGGGCATCGGCCCAGAACACGCCTGGTTGCATGAGATCGGTCGGGTTGAATACTGCTCGATCAAAGACGACGAAGCCCTTGAAGCCTTCCACAAGTGCTGTCGCCTAGAGGGCATCATTCCGGCCCTAGAAACCGCCCACGCCTTGGCCGAAGTGTTTAAGCGTGCACCGAGCCTGCCGAGCGATCACCTGATGGTGGTGAACCTGTCCGGGCGCGGCGACAAAGACATGCAAACCGTTATGCACTACATGGAACAAGACGCGCAGGAGCAACACGCATGAGCCGCATTAAAAGCCGCTTTGCCCAGCTAAAAGAGCAAAACCGCGCCGCCTTAGTGACCTTTGTGACTGCTGGCGACCCAGATTACGCCACCTCCCTGAGCATCCTCAAAGGCCTGCCGGCGGCCGGCGCCGATGTGATCGAGCTGGGCATGCCGTTCACCGACCCAATGGCCGATGGTCCGGCGATTCAGCTGGCCAATATCCGCGCCCTCGGCGGCCATCAGGACATGCTGAAAACCCTGCAAATGGTTCGCGAATTTCGCACCGACGACCAAGACACTCCGCTGGTGCTGATGGGCTACTTCAACCCTATTCACTACTATGGCGTGCCGCGCTTTATCGAAGAGGCCAAGGCCGCCGGCGTCGACGGCTTAATCGTCGTCGACCTGCCGCCCGAGCATAACGAAGACCTCTGCGACCCAGCTCAGGCGGCAGGCTTAGACTTTATCCGACTGACCACCCCGACCACCGACGACGCCCGCTTGCCGACTGTACTCAACGGCAGCTCCGGCTTCGTTTATTACGTTTCGGTAGCCGGGGTAACCGGTGCCGGTGCGGCCACGCTCGAGCACGTTGAGCAAGCAGTAGCGCGTTTGCGCCGGCATACCGATTTGCCGCTCAGCATCGGTTTTGGTATTCGCACCCCAGAACACGCGGCGACCATCGCGCGCTTGGCCGACGGTGTAGTGGTTGGTTCGGCGCTAATCGACCAAATCGCCAATGCCGCCTCGCCACAACACGCCATCGACGGCGTACTGGGCCTGTGCCGCGAGCTGGCCGAGGGCGTGCGTGGCGCGCGCACCTGACACCTTAGCAAGACAAAAAAGCCGCTGCCTGCTCACGCAAGCAGCGGCTTTTTGCTGCACGTCGCTTAGGCAGCCGACCCGCTCTAAAAGATAATGCTTCTCAAGTGCATCAGACAATTGTTACCATTTTGCCATTATTCACAAATGGAGCTTGCTGGTGTCTTTCTTGCGTATTTCCTCGACCTTGCCGCTGTTCAGTCTACTTACTGCCCCCGCACTCTACGCCGCAACCCTGCCGGCCACCGCTATCAACAGCGGCTACGAACAGCAGAGCTACCAAGCCAGCGAAAGCAAGAGCGCGATGAAAATCGACGCCGCGCTGCGTGATATCCCGCAAACAATAAACGTGGTGCCGGCCAGCGTGATCCAGGATCAGGGCTCCACGTCCATGGCCGACGTACTGAAGAATGTGCCCGGCGTCGGCATGTCCAACGGCGACGGACAGCGCGACCAATTCACC
>JBBKVZ010000081.1:0-11740 GCA_037968715.1 Pseudomonas sp. | reverse complement strand
GGAAAGCGCTGACTGCGTAAGGTGCAGGCGTTCGGCGGCCAGCACTAAGCTGTCAGTTTCGCGCAGGGCATGCAGGGTTTTTAGGTGGCGTATTTCGAGCATGGCGGCCTCGGTAGGGTGCGATTTTCATCCATTCCCAGCCATACATGCTGGCGTTGAGATGGCTGCAATGTTGTCTACCTTACATGAATGATTCTGTCGTTCAAGGCGAATAGAATGAGTTTTTCTCATCTGGTGCTGCTGCCGAGAATAGCTTCATCTTATTGAGCGGATGGAGCGTTTTGTTATGGCCTTGTCCCACACTCTGGGTTTCCCGCGTATCGGTTGCGACCGTGAACTGAAGAAAGCCCTCGAAGCTTATTGGCAGGGCGAGCTAAACGAAGTCGGCTTGCAAGCGGTTGGCCGTGAACTGCGCGCCCGCCATTGGCAGTTGCAGAAAGAGGCCGGCATTGAACTGTTGCCGGTTGGCGACTTCGCTTGGTACGACCAAGTGCTCACTCACTCACACGCTAAGCCGCGCCGTACATTGCGGCCGAGCGCTTGTGGGTTAAGTCCAGCGCTTAGCCGTATCGTCAAACTCAGCTCATCTAGGGCCGTCGATGGCGAGTCACTACCGTTTGGCTAAGTTCATCAAACTGTCATGACTTTGTGGCAGCGCCATCTTGTTGATTCGCCCAGAATTGCTCTTTTGCTGATTCTGGTCTGTGGATTCAACTATGCGTTTACTCGTACTTTGCGCTGCCTTGTTGTGCGCATTGCCCGCTTGGGCTGCTTCTGTTTGTGATGTGCGCACGGCCACCGAAACTCAGGTGCTTGGTGACGTACGGTTGGCCTATCAAAGCATCGGCCGGCCGAGTGATCCGACCGTGTTATTGGTGATGGGCGTTGGTGGGCAACTCATCGACTGGCCAAACTCGGTGCTGGTTAGTCTGTGTCAGCAAGGCCTGCGGGTGATTCGTTTTGATAACCGCGATGTCGGCCTATCGGGTTGGGTCGGCCCAGTGCCGAGCGCTAATCTGACCCTTGGCGCACTGCGCTACAAACTCGGTTTGCCAGTCAGTGCGCCTTATCATTTGCGCGATATGGCAGGGGATGGCTTGCAACTGATGGATGCGCTGCATATTCAGCGTTTTCACCTGCTGGGCGCGAGCATGGGTGGGATGATTGCCCAGCACATGGCAGACCTAGCCCCAGAGCGAATTCAAAGCCTGACCTTGTTGATGAGCAGTTCCGGTGCGCAAGGTTTGCCCACGCCACGGCAAGCGTTACTGGAGTTGCTGGCCCGGCGCGAGGCGCCCAATCGGGCGGTGGCGCTGGAACAACAAGCCGATTTGCTTGCCGCGCTGGGCAGCCCGCAAGTGCCGGATAACCGCGCTAAATTGCTTGAGGATGCGGCGCGCAGTTATGACCGGGCCTTTAATCCGGCAGGCGTTGAGCGACAATTACTGGCCATTTTGGCCGAGCCGAGCCGAGTGCCGCTGCTTAAGCGTTTACAGATTCCGACGCTGGTGATTCACGGCACTGCCGATCCGTTGTTGCCGGTGATGCATGGCGTGCACTTAGCTTCGCAAATTCGCGGCAGCCAATTGGTGCTGGTGCCGGCTATGGGCCATCGTTTTCAAGAGCGTTTTAAACTGCCTTTGCTGGCGGCGGTGCTGCCCTATATTGCCGCGCAGCAACACCCGTTGAACGGCGCACAAGTGGCCTTGCAACGGGTACAAACCGACGAGTACGTACGCTAAACCCCCATTGGGGGCTGCGGGTTTGGGCTGTCGCGATGCTTGGCTAAGTTCGAAATTGCGACATCAGCAGTTGGGCAATCGACCTGCCGCTCGAGGGTTACTGTGCTGGGCTAGGGCTTGCTTTAAACTGCCCGCTGCTGTGCTTGCAGGCTCCACAAGAGGCTGATTAAGTCAGGCTGAATCGGCGATGACTGGTTTGGTGTTTCCCTTACCCCGAGGAAACCGCTGCCGATTTTTTCTGCTCTGGTGACCCGAATGCAACGCTTGCCCCGCCGCGACTTGTTAGCCCTTGGTTTTATGACGTTTGCGCTGTTTCTTGGCGCCGGTAATATTATTTTCCCGCCCAGTGCCGGCATGGCCGCAGGTGAACACTTGTGGATTGCGGCTTTGGGTTTTTTGCTCACTGGCGTGGGTTTACCACTGCTCACCGTGGTCGCGCTGGCGCGGGTCGGCGGCGGTTTGCAGCGCCTTACTGCACCGCTTGGTCGGCATGCCGGCGGGGTGTTTGCGGTGGCGGTGTATTTGGCCATCGGTCCATTATTTGCCACCCCACGCACGGCGGTGGTGTCGTTCGAGATGGGCGTAGCACCGTTTAGTGGCAATAACCCAACGGCCTTAGGTCTGTATACCTTGGTGTATTTCGCCTGCGTAATGTTCTTGTCGCTGAACCCGGGACAACTGGTTGATCGTATCGGTAAATGGATTGCCCCCCTGTTGCTGAGTGCTTTGTTGGTGCTCGGTGGGGCGGCGATATTTGCCCCGGCCGGGGCCATCGGCGTGAGCGCTGTCAGCTACCAGGAAGCGCCTTTTGTGCAGGGTTTTCTGCAAGGCTATCTGACCATGGATACCCTCGGCGCACTGGTGTTTGGCATCGTGATTGCCACCGCGATTCGTGACCGTGGCGTGCGTAATGAAGCCTTGATTACCCGCTATGCCATCAGCGCCGGGCTGATTGCCGCCTGCGGTTTGTCGCTGGTCTATCTGTCGTTGTTTTATCTGGGCGCCACCAGCCAAGGCATTGCCGGCGAGGCGCAGAACGGTGTGCAGATTTTGTCCGCCTACGTGCAGCACACCTTCGGCATGGCCGGCAGCCTGTTGTTGGCGGTGGTGATTACCTTGGCTTGCCTGACCACTGCGGTGGGCCTGCTGACGGCTTGCGGCGAGTTCTTTAGCAAACTCTTGCCACTCTCATACCGCAGCGTGGTGCTGGTGCTTGGCGTGTTTAGTTTGCTGGTGGCCAACCAAGGTCTGACGCAATTGATTAGCGTGTCGGTGCCGGTGCTGGTGGCGCTGTATCCGTTGGCTATTGTGCTGGTGCTGTTGAGTCTGGCTGATCGCCTGTGGTGCGAAGCGTCGCGAATATTTGTACCGGTAATGAGCGTGACCTTGTTGTTCGGCTTGTTTGATGGTCTGAATGCAGCCGAGCTGCAAGCCTGGGTGCCGGCGTTTTGCAGTCACTTGCCGTTGGCTGAGCAAAGCTTGGGTTGGTTGCTGCCGGTGGGGCTGACGCTGGTGCTAGCGGCCAGCTTCGACCGCCTGCGTGGCGCGGCCTTTGTCGAGGTCGAGTAGGCTTTTTTGCCGGTTAAATAGCTGAGGGTATGTCCGCAGGGCCGCTTAGCGTTGGCGGCCCTGCGGCTGACTCAGGACTGAGTTGGCGAGTCGGGTGGGACCATGGCGGCAATGATGTCGCTCATGCTGATGGTGCCCAAATGCTTGCCCTTGCTGTTGCTCACGTTGGCGACGTCCAAACCTTCGGCGCTAAGCAGGCGTGCGGCTTCTTCGATTACCAGGTTTGCATCGAGCACTGGGCCTTGAACTGCCGGCGCTGGGGTGGCCAAGGTCCGACAGCGAATCACTCGACCGCGATTGACGTCACGCACGAAGCTTTCGATGTAGTCATCGGCCGGCTTAAGCACGATCTCTTGGCCGGTGCCCTGCTGAATGACTTCGCCGTCGCGCAGGATGGCGATGCGATCGCCCAAGCGCAGGGCTTCGTCGAGGTCGTGGGTAATAAACACGATGGTCTTACCGATCTCCTGCTGCAGGTCGAGCAGTACGCTCTGCATGTCACTGCGGATCAGCGGGTCGAGTGCCGAGAACGCTTCATCCATCAGCAGGATGGGCGCGTCGTTGCTCAGTGCGCGAGCCAGGCCGACTCTTTGCTGCATGCCGCCGGAAAGCTGGTTGGGATAGTTGTCTTCGTAGCCTTTGAGGCCAACCCGGTCAATCCAGAGCATCGCTCGCTCGCGCCGTTGCTTGTGCGCGACGCCCTGAATCTGCATGCCGTATTCGGCATTTTGCCGCACGGTGAAGTGCGGAAAGAGTGCAAAGTTCTGGAATACCATGGCCGTTTGCTCGCGGCGAAAGCGCAATAACTCGCGGTTATTCATACGCACTACATCGCGTTGCTGGCCATCCAGTTCGAGCAATATCTCGCCGGCGGTGGGGTCAATCAGGCGATTGATATGGCGAATCAAGGTGCTTTTGCCTGAGCCAGAAAGGCCCATCACCACCTGAATGCCGCCTGCTGGCATATCAATATTGATATCGCGCAGGCCCAGCACGTGGCCGTGTTCATCACGCAGTTCTTGCTTGCTCATCCCCGATCGTACGGCGTCGAGGAATTTTTCCGGGGTTGGTCCGAAAATCTTATACAGGTTGCGGATTGCTATTCCGGTGCTGGTCGGTGCCGGTTCTGCCGGGCTATTAGTCACTGTCGAATCAACCATGAACCACCTCCAAATGCCGCTGTAAGCGCTTGCCGTAGGCTTGCGAGGCACGGTCAAAAATGATCGCGATGCCGACAATGGCTAAGCCATTGAACATGCCCATAGTGAAGTACTGGTTGGAAATAGCTTTGAGCACCGGCTGACCAAGACCTTGTACGCCGATCATGGCGGCAATCACTACCATCGCCAGCGAGAGCATGATGGTCTGGTTGATCCCGGCCATGATGGTCGGCAGCGCAAGCGGTAGCTGCACCTGATACATCTTCTGCCAAGTGGATGCACCGAAGGCATCAG
Source organism: Pseudomonas sp. (assembly GCA_037968715.1). Classification (GTDB taxonomy): domain Bacteria; phylum Pseudomonadota; class Gammaproteobacteria; order Pseudomonadales; family Pseudomonadaceae; genus Aquipseudomonas. The sequence goes on along the minus strand of JBBKVZ010000081.1, from coordinate 6,975 downwards.
CCGCTTCCAGCAGGTCTTTGTCCACCAAGCGAATGCCCAGATTGGTGAAGCGGATAACGGGCGGGATCGAATAAATTACCACCGCAAGCAAACCCGGTACGCGGCCGATACCCAAGAGCATCACCACCGGGATCAGGTAGACAAAGCTGGGCATGGTTTGCATTACATCCAGTGCCGGATTGACCACCTTGTTCAGGCGTTCCCAGCGACTCATGGCGATGCCTAAGGGCAGGCCAATAACCAGTGCCGTGACGGTACAGACGAAAATCATCGAAATGGTCTTCATGGTGTTGATCCACATGCCGAAGTAGCCAATCAGCAGTAGGGTAATTAACGTGCCAAGCACGATCTTCCAAGAGCGCGAAGCTAACCAGGCGATCAGCACTATGGCGGCGAGCACTAACGGCCATGGCGAGCGGGTCAGCAGGTGCTCGGAAAACAGCAGGAAATCGCGCAACGGGTCGAACATGCGTTCGATCGTTTCGCCATATTCGCGGGTGAAATTGCGAAAACCGCCATCAACTGCAAGGCGTAGTGCCCTTAGTTGCTCAACGCCCATGGTGGGGAATTCTTCTAGCCAAGACATAAGGCGACCTTGATTGAGGGAGGAACAAAAAGGGCTCCTGTTGTTAGGAGCCCTCAATTATTGCCGTGTTACTTGGGTGTTAAAGCGCGCTTTGAATTTTCTCGGCGGCCTGTGCAGACACCCAAGGTGTCCAGATGGCTGGCTGAGTCTTCAAGAAGTGGCGTGCCGCGTCAGCCCCGGTGGCTTGGTTGTCTGTCATCCACGATAGCAGTTGATTGATGGTGTCGTTGCTCCACGCCCGTTTGTTCAAGTAGTCGACGGCAGGCCCGCCTTGCTTGGCGAAACGGTCGGTTACCACGGTGAATACTTCGGCACGCGCCCAGTCATTTTTGAGCGGGTTAGCGCAGTCGAGCTTAGAGTTGCAGGCCCAGGCTTCTTTGTTGTGTGGCACGCCGGCATCCAGCTTGACCATTTCATATTTGCCGAGGATCGAGGTAGGTGCCCAGTAGTAGCCCAACCACGCCTCTTTGCGCTCGTAGGCTTTGGCGATTGAGCCGTCGAGGCCCGCTGCCGAACCGGTATCAAGCAGCACGAAGCCTTTGTCGGCAGCGTGCCAAGCTTTAAATGCATTGTCGGTAGTCAGCTGGCAGTTCCAGCCCGACGGACAGTTATGCACAACGCCTTTGCCTTCTTGCTCAACTGAGGGGAACAGCTCGGGATGCTGCAGGGCGTCATCAATAGTTTTGATCGACGGATTGGCATCGGCGATGTACTTGGGAATCCACCAGCCTTCAATGCCGCCATCCTGCAAGGCTTCGGCTGCGTAATGCAGGCGACCTTCTTTGATGGCTTTCTCCAGCGGCTCGCGTACCGCATTGATCCACGCTTCCGGAGCAATGTCGGGTTTGCCCTTTTCCATCATGGCAGTCAAGGTGGGCATGGTGTCGCCCGGCACCAACTCGACTTCGCAGCCAAAACCGTTGCTGAGAATAAACTTGTCGATATTCGCCAGCACTTCGGCGGACTGCCAGTTCATGTTGGCTACGGTGACTTTACCGCAGGCTGCAGCAGTGGTGGTCGCGGCGGTGGCCGGCGTGGCTGCAGTTGCAGCGGGGGCATCTTTTTGCTTGTCGCAGGCGCTGAGTGCCAAGGCGCAGGCAAGCAGGGTAAGGCTCAATTTAGTGTTGCGATTCATAGATCTTCTCCGTGTTCGGATGGGGTTCACCGACGCGTTAAGCCACTGGTGTTATACGCACACCCAAGGGCCTGAAGAGGATAAAGAACGCTGCTGCAAAGTAAGCTGACCAGCCGCTCAACCAACAGGGCGTTGGGTTGAACTGCTTAACACCATAGAGTTATAAGGCTTGGCACGCAACCTTGGGGGGCTTTTCAGCGCTGCCAAGTCCCCCTGCAAACGGTGTTTTTTTGGCTAATTTAAGCGGCTATTTTCATCGTGCAGCTGCGCTGAAATATTCGCGCAGGCTAACTTTTAGCCGCAGGCCACGCGAGCCACTTGCGGGGTGCGCAGGAGCAAATAGTGTTCGAGTTTGCTCTGTTGGCTGGCCGTCATAAACAGACCGAGCTTGCTGCGTCGCCAAAGAATATCGGCAGCGCATTTGGCCCATTCATGCTGGCACAGGTAGTCGACTTCACGGCTGTATAAGTCGGCGCCCAGAAGCTCACCGAGGTCGCTTAGGCTGTTGCAGCCTTCGAGTAATTGCCGGCTGCGGCTGCCGTAGCTGCTGGCCCAACGTTGGGCCAGCGACTGCGCCAACCAAGGGTATTGCTGGCAGAGGTCGCTGCTCAGTTGCTCGACACTGCTCATTTGTTCGCCGCCGGGCAGTGGCGCGCTGGCGGTCCAGCTGGCTTGCATCTTCGGAAAGTAGCTGGCCAGTTGGCTCATGGCCGACTCGGCCAGTTTGCGGTAGGTGGTGAGTTTGCCGCCAAACACCGACAGCAACGGTGCTTCGCCCGGTGTGCCGCCCAAGGCCAAGGTGTAGTCACGGGTGACCGCCGAGGGGTCGTCCGATTCGTCATCACATAATGGCCGCACACCGGCGTAGGTGTGCACGATGTCGGCCCGTGCCAGTGGCCGCTTGAAGTGACTGTTGACCACGCTCAGTAGGTAGTCGATTTCCGCTTCGGTGATTTTTACCTGGGCCGGGTCGCCCTGATATTCGTGATCGGTAGTGCCGATCAGGGTGAAACGATCTAAATAAGGAATGGCGAAGACAATTCGACCGTCTTCGTTTTGCAGGATGTAAGCTTCTTCACCCGCAAATAAGCGCGGCACAACAATATGGCTGCCTTGAATCAGGCGAATGCCGTAGGGCGATTGTTGGCCCAAGTCTTCTTTGATAAAACGCGCTACCCAAGGGCCCGCGGCGTTCACCAAGGCTCGAGCGCGAATCGAGTAGCGGCTGCCGTCACTGCGCTCTAAATGCAGGTGCCACAAGCCTTTGCTGCGTCGGGCGCTGACGCAGCGAGTTTGCGTATGCACATGGCCGCCGTGTTCACGAATGGCCATGGCGTTGAGCACCACTAAACGTGCATCGTCGACCCAGCAGTCGGAATACTCAAAGCCGCGAGTAATGCTGCTGTGCAATGGGCTGTTCGGGCCAAAACGCAGGCCGCGCGAGCCGGCGAGTTTTTCGCGCTTGCCTAGGTTGTCGTAGAGGAACAGGCCAGCGCGAATCATCCACGCTGGGCGCAAGTGCGGGCGGTGCGGCAAGATAAACCGCAGCGGTTTGACGATATGCGGGGCCTTGGCCAGCAGCACTTCGCGCTCAGCGAGGGCCTCACGCACCAAACGAAACTCGTAGTGCTCCAGATAGCGCAGGCCGCCGTGGATCAATTTGCTGCTGGCCGATGAGGTGTGTTGGGCGAGATCGTCCTTCTCGCAGAGAAACACCGAGAGGCCGCGCCCGGCAGCATCGGCGCCGATGCCGACACCATTGATGCCGCCGCCAATAACGGCCAGGTCATAGACTTCAGCAAGAGGAGCAACGGCGGTGTAGGCGTTAGGCATAGGGCACCAATAGTCAAAATCGAACGCTTGTATGTTCACTTCCGAAAATATGCTAATCGAAAGTGCACAGTCTGACTAGTCTGATGCGCGCTTTCGCGCTGAGTGGTTAGTTGAGCATAGCCATGCGCGGTGTTTTTGAGGCAGCCGGGCGCAATGGGCGTCGGCCAGTGCGGCGCATAGTTAGCGCCGTGCAGGGGGCGATCAGTGCACTTCGAGTTGGATTTTTTGTTCGTGTAATAAACGGCTGATGGCGGGGGCTGGGGTGTGGTCGGTAAATACCTTGTCGACCAAGCTAATTGGGCCGAGGCGCACCACCGCATTGCGGCCGAACTTGCTGGAGTCAGCGGCCAGAAACACTTTTCGGGCGTTGTCGATAATCGCCTGGGAGACCCGCACCTCTTGGTAGTCAAAATCTAGCAGGCTACCGTCGTCGTCGATGCCGCTGATGCCGACCAGAGCGAAGTCGACTTTGAACTGGCGGATAAAATCTACCGCCGCCTGCCCGACTATGCCGCCATCGCTGCGCACCGTACCGCCGGCCAGCAACACTTCGAAGTCTGCTTTGCCGCTTAGCAGGGCCGCCACATGCAGGTTGTTGGTGATAATTTTCAGGCCGCTGTGATTGAGCAGGGCGCGGGCAATGGCCTCGGTAGTGGTGCCGATATTGATAAATAGCGAGGCGTGATCGGGGATTTGTGCGGCAATGGCTTCGGCTATCCGCTGTTTTTCGTCACGCATTAACTCGGCGCGCATGCCGTAAGCGGTGTTGTGAATACTGGAAGCGGTGCTTGCTGCGCCGCCATGGGTGCGCCGCAACAGACCCAGTTCGGCCAGTTGATTGATGTCGCGACGAATGGTTTGCGGGGTCACGGTGAAGGCCTGAGCCAGTTCATCAATACTGACATAACCACGTTCGCGGGCATGTTCGAGAATGTTTTGTTGGCGCGGCGCTAAGCTCATGGGGGCTCCTTGGGAATGTCACCGAGTATACAAGTAAGCACGGCTGTGCCGTGCGACCGATGCCGGTGGCGGGCGACTAACACTGGGGAAGCTGCGCGGTTGTACACACAATTGCAGGGTGGTGCTGTCCGGCGCGCTGTTTTCCGTTAAGGTAGCGATCTTTTCCAGCTATTTTCACTATCGAACATGACTCCTGCCATTCAGTTATTAAAAAAAGCCCGCGCTGAATACCAGCTGCACAGCTATAAGCACGATCCGCAGGCGACCTCCTATGGTTTGGAAGCCGCCGAAAAACTCAACTTACCGCTGGCTCAGGTGTTTAAAACCTTGTTGGCGGTAACGGAGAAGGCCGAATTGCTGGTGGCGGTGGTGCCTGTCGCCGGCACGCTAGATTTAAAAGCCTTGGCGCAGGCTGCGGGAGTGAAGAAAACCGAGATGGCTGATCCGTTGGCCGCCCAGCGCTCGACGGGTTATTTACTCGGTGGTATCAGCCCGCTGGGGCAGAAAAAACCCTTACGCTGTTTTATTGATGCCTCGGCCCAGCAACACGCAAGCATTTTTGTCAGTGCCGGGCGCCGTGGTCTAGAAGTGCAATTAAGCGCGGCTACACTCGCCGAGCACTGCCATGGTCAATTTGCCGGCATCGGACGCGACTAACGCCTGCAACAGATTTTCATCAAATAAAAACTTTGCCCAACCAGAAAAGGAAAAAGCCCATGGCGCGTTATCTTCTTGCCATCGATCAAGGTACTTCGAGCAGTCGCGCCATTGTCTTTAGCGCCCAAGGCTTGCCGGTGGCCAGCGCGCAGCAGGAGTTCAAACAGTATTTTCCCCAAGATGGTTGGGTTGAGCATGACGGTGAAGATCTGTGGTTAAGCACCCTGAAAGTGTGCCGTGAGGCGGTGCAGAAAAGTGGTTTGCAGGCCACTGAAATAGCCGGCATTGGCATTACCAATCAACGCGAAACCACCTTGGTGTGGGATGCGCAAACCGGCACACCGATTCACCCCGCGATTGTTTGGCAGGACCGGCGCACCGCCGATTATTGCGCCGAGTTAAAAGACGCGGGGCACGAGAATAACGTGGCGGCAAAAACCGGCTTGCTGATTGACCCGTATTTTTCGGCGACCAAAATACGCTGGATTCTCGACAACGTTGCCGGTGCCCGTGCCCGTGCCGAGCGCGGCGAGTTGCGTTTTGGCACCGTCGACAGTTTTTTGCTCTGGCGCCTGACCGGTGGCGAATCGCACAAAACTGATGCCACTAACGCCTCGCGCACCCTGCTGTTTAATATTCACAGCCAAGAGTGGGATGAAGAGCTGCTGGCGTTGTTTGCTATTCCGCGCAGCCTGCTGCCCGAGGTGCTCGATTGCGCCGCCGACTTTGGCCATACCCAAGCTGAATTGCTGGGCGCCAGTATTCCGGTGCTGGGCATGGCTGGCGATCAGCAGGCGGCGCTAATCGGCCAGGCGTGTTTTCAGCCGGGTATGGTCAAGAGCACCTATGGCACCGGCTGCTTTATGATTCAGAACACCGGCACCACACCGGTTAGTTCCAAGCATCGCTTGCTGACCACGGTGGCCTATCGCTTAAATGGCCAGGTTAACTACGCGGTAGAGGGCAGCATTTTTGTTGCCGGCGCTGCGGTGCAGTGGTTGCGCGATGGCATCAAGTTGATCAGCCATGCTCGCGACACTGAAGCCATGGCCGAGCAGACCGGCGATGCTTGCGGGGTGTATCTGGTACCGGCGTTTACCGGCCTGGGCGCCCCCTATTGGGACCCGAAAGCGCGCGGCGCGATTTTTGGTTTAACCCGCGATACTGGCATTAAAGAGATTGTCACCGCCGGTTTGCAGGCGGTGTGTTACCAAACCTGCGACCTACTTGAGGCTATGCGTCAAGACGGCGCCGCGGCGCCCAGTGCCCTGCGGGTGGACGGCGGCATGGTGGAAAATAACTGGCTGATGCAGTTTCTGGCCGACATTCTCGGGGTGCCAGTGGAGCGTCCGGAAGTGACCGAAACCACCGCGCTCGGTGTGGCTTACTTGGCGGGTTTGCAGGCCGGTTGGTATAGCAGCTTGGAAGAGATCGCCAACCATTGGCACTTACAGCGCCGCTTCACGCCGCGCATGGCCAGTGCGCATCGGGCAACGTTGTACAGCGGTTGGCTGGACGCCGTGCAGCGGGTGCGCAGCGACGCTTGATGATGCTGTAGGGTGGGCTTCAGCCCACCGCAGTTCAGCACATTCGCCTTGGTGGGCTGAAAGCCCACCCTACGAGGTCGGTCTTCACCAGTGAGCGATCACATAGCCTTGTTCAGGAGTCGGCGCGCATCAGCGCCTCATAGGCGCTGGTGAGTTCATGCATTTGTCGCAGCAGGGTTTCGGTGGTGGTGGTAATCACTGTCGGCACATAGCGTGAGTCATTTGACAGTCGAAATCCGGCCCGCGAAAAGCTCCAT
>JBBKVZ010000080.1:0-5801 GCA_037968715.1 Pseudomonas sp. | reverse complement strand
CGCCGCATGCGGCCATCGGCGAGACCGTTGCCTGCATCGACAAGCTGAAAAAGCCTTCGCTGAAAGGCTTGGTCAACGCCGTGTTGCGCAATGCCCAGCGCGACGGCGCGGCGCTGCTGATCGAACTGGAGCACGATCCAGTGGTACGCACCGCCCATCCGCGCTGGCTGCAAAAAGCCTTGAAAGCCCATTGGCCTGAGCACTGGGAAGCCATCTGCGCCGCCAATAACGCCCACCCGCCGCTGATTCTTCGAGTTAATCGGCGCCAGCAAAGCCGCGACGCCTACCTCGTAGAGTTGCAGCACTGCGCCATTGCCGCCAGCGCCTGCCAATTCAGCCGCGACGGTATTTTGTTGGCGCAGGCCTGCGACGTTACCGGGCTGCCCGGATTTGCCGACGGCAACGTCAGCGTGCAAGACGAAGCCGCCCAACTGGCTGCCGAATTGCTGCAACTGGCCCCCGGCCAACGCGTGCTGGATGCCTGCTGCGCACCCGGCGGCAAAACCTGTCACGTGCTTGAGGTCGAGCCGCAACTGGCTCACGTGGTGGCCATTGATTTGGAAGCCAAGCGCCTGCAGCGCGTCAGTGAAAACCTCCAACGTCTAGGCCTGAATGCTGAGCTAATCGCCGCCGACGCGCGGGCCATCGACAGCTGGTGGGATGGGCAATTATTCCAACGCATTCTGCTCGACGCGCCCTGTTCGGCCACCGGCGTCATCCGCCGCCATCCGGACATCAAAATGACCCGCCAAGCAGAAGACATTGCAGCCCTTGCGAGCCTGCAAGGTGAATTGCTGGATGCTCTCTGGCCAACCCTCGAGGTGGGCGGCATCCTGCTGTATGCCACCTGCTCGGTACTGCCAGAAGAAAACAGTCTGAATATCGGCAAATTTTTAGCCCGCACCGCAGATGCCCGCGAGCTGCCCATCGACGGCCAAGCGGGGCAACTACCCGCCGGCTTGCAGCAAGATCACGGTCGGCAACTGTTGCCCCTGATCGACGGCCATGACGGTTTTTACTACGCCAAGCTGAGCAAAATCGGCGCTGGCCAGTAGCAACAGAATTCGTGCGGCGGGCAATGGCTCGCCCTACAGGAGTGACGTTTGAAAATTATCATTCTCGGTGCCGGTCAAGTGGGCGGCACCCTTGCGGAACACCTGGCCGGCGAAGCCAACGACATCACCGTGGTCGACACCGATGTCGAGCGCTTGCGCGAGCTAGGCGACCGCCTAGATATTCGCACGGTGCTCGGGCGCGGCTCATTTCCCACCGTGCTGCGCCAAGCCGGAGCTGACGACGCCGACATGCTGGTGGCGGTGACCAGCAGCGACGAGACCAACATGCTCGCCTGTCAGGTGGCCTACACGCTGTTTCATACCCCAACCAAAATTGCCCGGGTACGTGAGTCCGCCTATCTGACGCGCAGCGGTCTGTTCGACAACGACGCCATTCCGGTCGATGTATTGATCAGCCCTGAGCAAGTGGTCACCAACTACATCAAACGATTAATCGAGTATCCGGGTGCCTTACAGGTGCTCGATTTTGCCGGTGGCAAAGCACAGCTGGTGGCCGTGCGCGCCTATTACGGCGGCCCGTTGGTGGGCCAGCAATTACGCCAAATTCGTAAGCACATGCCGGATGTGGATACTCGTGTAGCGGCTATTTTCCGCCGCGACCGGCCGATTATCCCCCAGGGAGACACGGTGATTGAGGCCGACGATGAAGTGTTCTTCATCGCCGCCAAGGCCAATATTCGTGCGGTCATGAGCGAAATGCGCCGCCTTGAAGACAGCAACAAACGCATTGTTATTGCCGGCGGCGGCAACATCGGCGAACGTCTAGCGGAAGCCATCGAGAGCCGTTATCAGGTAAAAATTATCGAAAGAAATCCGGCCCGTTGCCGGCACCTTTCCGACAGCCTAGAAAGCACCATCGTTTTACAAGGCAGCGCTTCCGACCGTGATTTGCTGCTGGAAGAAAGCATCGGCGACACCGATATCTTCTTGGCGCTGACCAACGATGATGAAGCCAATATCATGTCCTCCTTGCTGGCCAAACGCCTCGGCGCGCGCAAGGTACTCACCCTGATTAACAACCCGGCCTATGTGGACTTGGTTCAGGGTGGCGAAATCGACATCGCCATCAGCCCACAGCAAGCCACCATCGGCACCTTGCTGACCCATGTGCGGCGCGGCGATATCGTTAGCGTGCACTCCCTGCGCCGTGGTGCAGCAGAGGCGATCGAAGCCATTGCGCATGGCGATGCGAAGTCGAGCAAGGTGGTTGGGCGCGCCATCAAAGACATCAAACTACCGCCAGGCACCACCATCGGCGCGATTATTCGCGACGAAGAAGTGCTCATCGCCCACGACGCCACGGTAATCGTCGCCGAGGATCATGTAATTCTGTTCTTGGTGGACAAAAAATACATTCGCGATGTTGAGCGGTTGTTCCATGTTGGCCTGAGCTTCTTCTAGCCCCGCCCAAGGCATGCGTGTGAGCCGTAAACCACGGCTCACACGCTGCGTATCAATCTTCGCGATTGAAACGCAGCGCCACGCCACCCGGCTCAAAACGCACCACAGACATGGCTAAGGTTGGCGCTTCCAGCGGCATGCCTTGCACCTGCCCGGTGACCACCTCGCCGATCTTCAACAGGCGCTGTGCATCATCAATGATCACAAAGACGCCACTGTCAGAAATATCCCGAGTCATCACCATCAACTCACCGTGTTCGGGATGATTAATACGGATGCGGACCTTTAAAGGCGCTCGGCTGGTATCTCGCTGATTAATCATGACGGGCCTGTCGATCAGATTTTTATGGGTATGCCACTGACGTTAATAGCTAAAGTGCTGCACTTCAATACCATTTAGCTTCACCGGCTGGGCGTTTCTTGAAACGCTTCATGCTCCACAGGTATTGGCTGGGGTAGGCCCGCACGTATTTTTCCAGCATCGCGCTCATGGCCGTCGCCGCAACCACCACATCGTCGCTGTACATGGCCTCTGGGGCAGCTTCACAGAGCACCTTGAAACCGCTGCCATCTTCTAGGCGGATAGCGTTGAGAAACAACCCTTGCGCCTTGCCACCGGCAAGCATGCCTGGCACAAACTTGCTGGTGAGCGCCTGAATCCCGCAAAACGGCACAAATACGCCACTGGATAAACTCGGCTCTGGGTCTGCTGGAATACCGACCACACCGCCTTTGCGCACCTCTTTAATAACGCTGAGGATGCCTTCTTTGGTCGAGGCCGCAACACGGTTGCCCAGCTGAGTACGCTGTTTTTTAAGCAACTCATCCAACGCCTGCAACTTCGGTGGGCGATAGAAAATGATCGGCTTACACTGCGAGCAAAAGTAGTGATTAAGCACTTCCCAGTTGCCAAAATGACTGGCAATGATCACCACTCCCTTGTCTGCCGCCAGGGCCGCTTGCAGCAGCTCCAGCCCCTCAACTTCGCGGACTAAACCAACGGTTTTTTCGGCGGGCCAGATCCAGGCGCAGGCGCTTTCCGTTAGCGTGCGGCCGATGTCGCGATGGGTTTGCCACTCCAGCAGCTTGAACTCTGCCGGTGACAACTCGGGGAAACACTTACTCAGGTTAATCCGCACTACATCACGCGAGCGGCTGGGTATTTTCCAAGTCAGCCAACCAAAGCCTGCGCCCACTGCTTGCACGGCGCGCCATGGCAGCAGGGCAAGTAGGCGCAGGAATCCGACGGCTAATACGCCTTTAATCTTTTCCACTGAGGATGGCTCCACCGATTAATATCTGCGGGCATTGTACGGGATCGCTTCACTGTGGTGCTGGTACAGCTAGACCTTGCGCACTAGAGTCAATGCAGTCCACCCCCAAGCCAAATAGAATGCACGATGCTAAAACGAGCGCTATTCATAACACTCTTGCTGTCTTTCTCTTGCTTGGCTGAGGAGTTTCGCGTGTGTGGCGACTATCGCGACCTGCCACCCCTGACCTATGCGCAAGGCTTAGGCACGGCGCAGTATTTCGTGCTCAAGGCCGCCGAAAATCTGCAACTACAGCTGACCTTGGACGTTAAACCACAACCCCGATGCATGCAGGAGATCGCACAGGGGCATTACGATGCTGTGCTGATCGCAACGCCAAATGCATTAATCAATAACATCGTCACTTTCCCAATAGGCTCGCAGGGCCAACTCGACAATAGCCGTGCCTACCTTTTAATGCGGGTGGTGGCCTTTAAAATAAAGAGCAATCCGGTCGAGTGGGACGGTCAGCAATTCAGTCATCTCACACTGCCCGTGCTCTACGAGTCCGGTCTTCCGCTCCTAGATGTGTTGATGGACAACCTCGGCGTGCCCTCAAGGGCTAGCGCGAAAAGCCCAGCGCATATGATCGGCATGCTGCGCCTTGGCAGAGCGGACGTCGCCGTGGGGCTAGAACAGGCCATTGCCTTAGCCCTGCAAAGCAACGATGCACAGCAGCAGTTTACAATCCTCAGCCCGCCACTCTCGGAAACGCCGGTTTTTTTGGCCATGGGCAAGCGGTTTATGGCCAGCAAGCCTTTATTGGCTGAGCAGATTTGGGATGAAATCAAGCGGATAAGCGAAAGTCCCGAATGGCAGAAAATCAGCGCACAGGTGATGAAAAATCAACTGACACCGACCGCCGCTGGGCTAAAGTCGGTCAACCCGCCATCCACTACTCAGCCCACCGAACAGGGTAAATAGCGATCGCAATCAGTGGTGTGGTCCATGACCATGCCACTGGCCTGCATAAACGCATAACAAATAGTCGGGCCGACAAAGGTAAAGCCAAGCTTCTTCAAGGCCTTACTCATCGCCTCAGCGGTGGCTGTGAACGCGGGAACTTGGCTGCGATCGGTAAAGTGATTGATCTGCGGCGCGCCATCAACAAACGACCAGAGCAGAGCCACCGGGTCATCTTGGCGTAACCACGCCTGGGCATTTTGCCGGGCGGCTTTGAGCTTTAAGCGATTACGGATGATGCCAGGGTCCTGCATCAGCTGTTCAATCTCCTCGTCACTCATCTGCGCCAAGCGCTGCGGGTCGAAAGCGAATAGCACCTCGCGGTAACGCTGGCGTTTTTTCAGCACGGTGATCCAAGAAAGTCCGGCCTGAAAGCCCTCTAACAACAGCAATTCAAACAACGCTTGCGCATCACGCAGCGGCACGCCCCATTCATGGTCGTGGTAGGCGATGTAGACAGGCTCCTCGTTACACCAAAAGCAGCGCGGCATAAGCTCTCCTTGCTAGAGATGGGCCGGGGTGGGGCGCGTGAAGGCGGGCATGTTTCGGGTATACTCGCCGACTTTATGTCGCTGCCCAAAACCGGTGAATTTCGTGACCCAGACTACGCCAGCCGTGCGCACCTTCCAAGATTTGATCCTCGCCCTGCAACAATACTGGGCTGAACAAGGCTGCGTGGTGCTGCAGCCATACGATATGGAAGTCGGCGCTGGCACCTTCCATACCGCCACTTTTCTGCGTGCCATCGGCCCGGAAACTTGGAATGCCGCCTATGTGCAGCCTTCGCGCCGCCCGGCCGACGGTCGCTACGGCGAAAACCCTAATCGCCTACAGCATTACTATCAGTTTCAGGTGATCTTGAAGCCCAACCCAGAGAACTTCCAAGAGCTGTACTTGGGTTCGCTCAAGCACATCGGCCTCGATCCGTTGGTGCACGACATCCGCTTTGTCGAAGACAACTGGGAGTCACCGACCCTCGGCGCGTGGGGCCTGGGCTGGGAGATCTGGCTGAACGGCATGGAAGTCACCCAGTTCACTTACTTCCAGC
>JBBKVZ010000079.1:0-2832 GCA_037968715.1 Pseudomonas sp. | reverse complement strand
CTGCCTAAACCGGCTTCGTTGGAGAACAGGCCCCGCTTAACGCCCATGATGATCGCCGCACCCAAACCGCCAGCGAAGGCTGGTTCTAGGCCGAAAGCGCTCTTCACGATCAATACCAGGGTCTGCGGAATCAGCTCGGCATTGCTACCAATCACATAGATCGCCATGGCGATATAGGCACCTGCCATCACCGGTACCAGTACATCGGCAAACTTGGCGATGCGCTTGATGCCGCCGAAGATGATCAGACCAATCACCACCATCAGAATAATGCCGCTGATATAGGTCGGCAGGCCGAACGTGTCATGCAGCGAGCTGGCCACGGTGTACGACTGCACGGCGTTGAAACCGAAACCGAAAGTCACCAGCAACAGCAGCGAAACCACGATGCCTAACCAGCGTTGGCCAAGGCCGTGTTGGATGTAAAACGCTGGGCCGCCACGGTAAGTACCGTCGCTCTCCGCGCGCTTGTATAACTGGGCCAGCGAGCATTCGAAGTAACTGGTGGCCATGCCGACCAGTGCCACCATCCACATCCAAAAAATCGCGCCGGGGCCGCCGAGCATAATGGCCACCGAGACGCCGGCAATGTTGCCCGCACCAACCCGGCCGGCAACCGACAGCATCAACGCTTGAAAGGAGCTGAGATGGCCCGGCTGGCGCTGAAAAGCCTCGCCGAAAATGCGGAACATGCTGGTGAAATAGCGAAACTGCACGAAGCGCGAGGCGATGGTGAAGAACAAGCCCAGACCGATCAGCATCACGATCAGCAGCTTGCTCCAGATTAAGTCGTTAATAATATCGAGCATGGCAGGAGTGTCTCTCTTGTTGTTCTAGTCGAGGAAAAATAGTCGCCAACCGGGGGACCCCGGAATACTTGGCTACCAGAGGCATAGATGCAATATCGCGGGTCGCGGCGAAGTGATGCGAGTTGATGCTAAACTGGCGTCACTCGCATCATTAGGAATCGCCCCGTGGCGGACGCATTTGGCTCCAATCTCAAGCTGCTGTGCAGCCATTACCGCTCGATTGCCGAGGTGTGCCGCAAGCTGGCGCTCAACCGCGCGCAGTTCAATAAGTACCTCAGCGGACAAAGCCGGCCGACCGCCTATAACCTCAAGCGCATCTGCGATTTCTTCGGTATTGAAGACTACGAACTGAGCCTGCCCAGTGAGCAATTTGTGCGTCTGATTGGCGCGCGTAGTAATGACCAAGGTCAGCCGGTTAGCAGTGACCCGCTGTTGGAGTTGTTGGGGCCATTGCGTGAGCATGCCAGCAGTCTGTCGCGCTATTGCGGTTACTACTTTGAGTACTCCAACTGCATGTCGGTGCCGGGGCAAATTCTGTTGTCGCTGGTGCACCTGAGTGAGGAGCGCGGCAGCTTTTTGTTCGAGCGCCAAGAGCGCCAAGAGCGTTCCCGCGCCGACAGCGGCGCAGCCGAGGACTGGGTGCGCTGTCGCTATTTAGGCGCCGCGTTCTACCTGCAAGACCGCTTGTTCCTGATCGACTACGAGTCGCTGACTGGCAACGAGATGACTCAGACCATCCTGATTCCCAGCTACAAGAGTCGTATCAGCCGCCTCAATGGCATGAAAACCGGAGTGTCCAGCGGCGACCTACGCACCCCGGCCTGCACCCGTGTGATCTGGGACTACCTCGGCACAGACATCAACCGCGTGAATGCCTACCGCCAGGTGATGCTCTACAGTCCGGACGATCCACGGATCGACGCCGACATCCGCGAACGCCTAGCTGGCGCGCAGATCCGGCACGGCCTGTTCGAGATCGAATAAGCCGTCAGCTGGGCAGCAAGCACGGTAATCGCCAGCACATAACGTCTGGGCAGAAACAACTAAGCCTACTCGCCTCAGGCCGCTGGCGACTTACGCCGCCGGCCAAAAGCGCCCAGCAGACCCAAACCTGCGGCAAACATGGCGTAGGTTTCTGGCTCTGGAACCGGGCTCAGCACTTGGCCATGGGTGAAGTCATCCATACCGTCATTGCGCTGTAGTTGCAGATAGACGTCGTTCGCGCTGTAGATCAGGCTCGCCGTGAGAAAGGCCAGGTTGCTGGTGATCGCCCCGAACTGTCCGGTTATCCCACCGTTGCCATTCAGCACCCGATACTGGCTTTGCCACGGATAAATGCCGTCAGTGAGGGTAAAGGCCAAGGTGGCGCCGTTGAGGAAGCTGTGGCCGCTGATTGTCGCAAAGTTGCTCAGGCCATTTGGGCTTAGCGTGAGCGCCAGCTGGCCACCGCTGGCCATCTCAAGGTTGCCGCCGATCTGCCCGCCGCCGAAACGTGCGCCGCTATCCACCTGCAGGTTGCCGCCGATGCTGCCATTGTTGAGCAGGCTGGCGCCGCTGAACACTTGCGCGCTGCTGCTGAAGTCGTTGCTGGTTAGGGTCCAAGCGCCCTGCCGCACTTCCAACTGTTCGAAGTTGGCGCTGTTGCCGAAGCTGCCGCCGGCGCTGTCGTCGAGCAGCACGCGGTCGTTACCGCTGCCGCCATCGACTAGGCCGTTGAAGCGTCCGCTGCTGAACAGAGTCAGGCTGTCGTCGCCGCTGCCAAGGTCCACCGCCAAGCCATTCTTGCCTTCGATCAGGCCCGCGTTGCTCAGGCTGTCATTGCCCGCGCCCATCTGCACGGCGGCAGCTGCGGTGCTGCTGAGCAGTTCGTCGACGCGCACCGAGTTGGCCCCGCCGCTGATTACGCCGCCGGCCAGGTTGGTCAGGCTGTCGTCGAAGTTGCCGACTAGGCCGATCGCGGTTTTTTCTACGCCGATGATGCTGCCGGCGTTGCTGATGGTCACCACCCCGGCCGCCGCCGTTT
>JBBKVZ010000078.1:0-3140 GCA_037968715.1 Pseudomonas sp. | reverse complement strand
AGGTCGAGGGTCTGGTCGTTGAGGCGCTGCTTCGAGTAGTCGAGGTACAGCCCGGCGGCGCTGACTGTGTAGCGCGTGCCGCGCTGCGGGTCGGCGGCAAACAGCTGGCGCAGGTGCGTGCTGCCGATTTGCCCATGGTGCTGCAGCAATGCCCGCCAGGCAGGTCGCGTGCTGGCAACCTGCCGGCTGCTGCGGCTGTTCATTGCGGCTCAGTCGCAGCCGCGCATTTCTCGCCAATGCGCTTGAGCAAGGCGTGCCACGAGGCGGCGAAGGCGGCAACCCCTTCGCGCTGCAAACGCTCGGCCAGCGCGTCAACGTCGATGCCCTCCTGCTGGAATTGCTCAATTACGGCCTCGGCGTCACCGCCATCGGCAGGCAGCAGCCAGCCGACCTTGCCGTGATCGGCAAACGCCAGCAAGGTTTTTTCCGGCAAGGTGTTGATGGTGTCGGGTGCCGCCAAGGCCTGCACATACAGGGTGTCAGACGCTGCAGGGTCTTTGCTGCCGGTGCTGGCCCATAACAGGCGTTGTGGGCGCGCACCGGCTGCCGCCAAATGCTGCCAGCGCGGCGAGGCCAGCAACTCGCAGTGGGCTGCGTAAGTGCGCATGGCGATGGCGATCCCTAAGCGATTGTGCAACGGCGCGGCGACTTGCTGTTGCACCGCCACGTCCCAGCGGCTGACGAACAGCGACAATACCGACGTCACCTTGAGGTCGAGCCCCGCCGCCAGCCGGCGTTCCAAGCCGCGTATATACGCCTCGGCGGCGGCGCTAACCTGTGCGCAAGAGAACAGCAGCGTGACGTTGACCGGCACGCCGTCGAAGATGGTTTGCTCGATCGCCTGGAGGCCTTCCGGCGTGCCGGGAATTTTGATCAGTAGATTGGCTTTGCCGGCTTTGCCATGCAGACGCTTGGCTGCCTGGATGGTCTGCGCCGCGTTGTCTGCCAGCAGCGGCGAGACTTCCAGCGAGACATAACCGTCCAGCCCTTGGCTGGCCTTATACACCGGCAGGAACAAGTCGGCTGCTTCAGTCAGGTCCTCGATGGCCAGTGCGAAGAACAGCTCTTCGTCCGCCAAACCGGCATCGGTGAGCGCGTGGATGCTGGTGTCGTAGCTGTCGCCGCTGCCGATGGCATGTTCAAAGATGGTCGGATTGGAGGTCAGGCCGGTCACCGACAATTCGTCGATATAACGCGCCAAGGTGCCGCTGCGCAGCAGCGTGCGGGTGATGTTGTCGAGCCAGAGACTCTGGCCGAGTTGCTGAAGAGATTGTGTGGCCTTCATATAAGCAGCCCTTAATTTATGGTTATGTACTCGTTAATGTTGAAGCCCACCCTACAAAATCGACCTGCAACAGCTAACGGGTACATAGCCTAATTTATGCCGATTCTGGATTGCGCCAGCCGCCCTCGGCAGTAAACAAAGTATCGGCAGCCGGTGGACCACATGAACCGACGGAGTAGGTGTGCAGCGGTGTTGGCGCGACTAGCACTGGTTCGATCACGCCCCCGCAGCTTCTATGGCGCCTTCATGGGCAAACAGTGCACCGTCAGCGGTCATGGCGTCGGTCAGCAGGCGTTCGTAGGGTGATTGCTGGCCGGTTTCTTCCTCGGTCAGGGTGAACTCGCGCTGGTCGCCGATGGATTGCTTACCCGTCCGCCTTTGGCCTGCCCAATAACCTTGTTTTGCTCAGGCGTGGGTCGTGTTATTGCGGCCAAGAGCAAGAGCAAGAGCGGCACGTCAGTCTTTTTGCGGGTGTGTCGGGTCTGCCTGCCACCAGTAAGGTGCGCGTGCGTAGTGGGTGTATAAGCTCGTTTCATATTGACGGTTCAGCTCTACCGCAGCGTCATAGGTCGGGGCGGTCTTCAACGCCGCGCAGCTCAGATCAACCGTCACGGTCTGGTCTATCCAGTGCACGCCGCTGATCCACTGCGGCGCAATCAACACTTTGTGCCCCGCCCACCAGTTGCCGGTGTTAACTACGAGGTAGCGGATGGCCCAGCTCTCATCATCAATCAGGAAGCCTTCAACATGGCCCACTTGGCCATCGTTGGCATGAATGTGGTAGCCGATGATGGCGGCACAACTGCGCAGATGCGGGTCGTCGTCGGCATGCTGCGCATGTTCGGCTGTAACCCGTTCTGCGTTGGCCTGCGGCGTTGCAGAGTCGCTCGGGAGTGCCACGTAGCCGGGGTACACGCCAGTCGGCAACATGCCAGCGCCCCACATCCCGCCACCGTTCCAATAAATGGGGTAGCCGTAGTGGCCGAAGTACTCCTCCTCATGCTGCCTAGATACCGGTTGCTCGGTGTCGATGGAGGGGCTGTTCTTGACCTGCTCTCGGGTGATCCCAACTGAAATTTTTGGCGTCTGCCAATCGGAGCTGCAAATGGAAATGGGCGAGATCAGAACTTTGCGTTCAGCTAGCCAAGATCCGGTGTCGACGATCAGGTAGCGGATGGCCCAAGCGTGATCGTCGAAATAGAGATCCGTCACCTCACCGATGTCGCCATCGCTGGCGCCGATAACGCATTTTTCGATGTCTTTCTGGCTGTGCAACATGGGCAGTCTTCCTTGCAGGATGCGTGCGTGGACAGCAGGTGGTAGCCACGGGTAGTGACTCACACCATGAGCTGGCTATTAGCCAATGTGCTGCTCGGCCAAGGGTGATGTCTGTTCGTTGGCGCACACAGGGTGATTGGGTCAAGGCATAACACCTATGCAAGTGTGGGCATCCTGGTGCGCTCCATGTGTGGCAGCGAATAGCCCGATTTCACCGCGACCGCGCTGTTTGATTAAAGCCGGCGGTATGCTTTGCCCAGTCACGGGTCTGGCAGGCCACTGCTTACTGCGCGGCCGCTGCCTTAGACGACTTAGATGACTTAGATGCCTCAGCTCCCTTGGCCGTCAGCAGGATGCTGATGCCGATCGCAGCGGCCAGCAATGAACCGATGAGGATGGCCAGTTGCGCTTCGCGCACGAAATGGCTGTCCTGAAACGCCAGGCTGCTGATGAACAGCGCCATGGTGAAGCCGATACCGGCCAGGAAGGCGGTGCCAATCAGCTGCCGCCAGGTCGAGCCTTCGGGCAGTTCGGCCAGCCCGGTCTTCACTGCCAGCCAGCTGGCCAGGCTGATGCC
>JBBKVZ010000077.1:0-3398 GCA_037968715.1 Pseudomonas sp. | reverse complement strand
AGTCGCACGGGTACGCGCTCGCCAGCTACCGCAGGCCAAGCATGAATGTTGACTCGAATGGTATCGCCATCATAAATGCTGGTGACCTCGTCAACGCGGACATTACCGTAGTCGGTGCGCGGAGCAGCCCAAAGCATTGGCGCATGCATGAAGTTTACTAACAGGATGAAGTGCAAAAGCTGGCGTGGCATGAGGCTCGCAATTTGTCGGGTGGAGTGTGCCCGTGAGTTGCTGGGCGTGTTGTGTGATTGTGTTTGGCGTATCTGCACGAGCGCTCGCTAGCAGTGCCGTGCTTAGTGGAATTAGTGTGTGCGAGGGGGGCTCAGGAGGTGTGCTTGCGTGCTAAGGGGCTAGTAGCTGTGCTGCGACTGGCTCGGCTTAAGTTACGGTTGTGTCAGAGGACTTACACAAGGGCCGCAATTTCAGCTTTAGATGGTTTTAGGTGGTGTGGGCGTATTGGCCATTGTGCGAGCGCGGGTTAGTGATGTTGCGCCATGTCGCTGCTGAAAAGCTCATCCTCCAGCGGGTCGCCGGGAATGCTGTGCTCTTCAGAGGCCCAAGCGCCAAGATCGATCAGCTTGCAGCGCTCGGAACAAAAAGGGCGGCTTGGGCTTTGCGGGCCCCATTCAACCGGCGCCTCGCAAGTCGGGCAGGTGACAGTGGTGATAGTGCTCATGCTTGACCTGTGTGCAGGGTTAAATAAAAACGGTGTAGGCGCTCAACTTCAGCCTGTAGCCAGTTTATATCGCGGTCGTTAAGCAGTACATCATCGGCGTGACGTAAGCGCTCTTCGCGGCAGGCTTGTGCCTTGAGGATGGCTTGCACTTGTGCCTCGTTGACTTGGTCGCGCTGCATGGTGCGCTCTAGTTGCAATTGCTCAGGTGCATCAACTACCAGCACGCGCTGGGTGAGTAGATGTTGGCCTGACTCCACCAGTAGTGGTGACACCAGAATGGCGTAGGATGATTGGGCCTTGGCCAAGTTGTTGATGATTTCCTGGCGGATAAGCGGGTGTAGTAATGCCTCCAGCCAGCGTCGCTCTTCTGGATTCTGGAATATTTGAGTTCGCAACGCGCCGCGATCTAGTTGGCCGTCTGCTTGCAAAACTCCTGCACCAAAATGCGCAACAATTTGCGCTAGTGCGGGTCGATCCGGCTCGACCACCCAGCGTGCGGCGTGATCGGCATCCACGGTATGCACGCCTAGATCGATAAAGTGCTGTGCTGCCGCGCTTTTACCGCTACCGATACCGCCGGTTAGGCCCAGAATCCAAGCAGCGCTCATTTAAAGCCGGCAATCTGCAAGTAGCTATTGGTGATCTGGTCGCCCCACAGCAGCGCAATCCAGCCGGCAATCGCCAGGTAAGGGCCGAAGGGGATGGGTGTGCTGGTTTCGGCGTTACGTAACTTCAGTATAATCAAGCCCAGCACCGCGCCAACCAAGGATGACAGTAAAATGGTCAGTGGCAGAATCTGCCAGCCGCCCCAAGCACCGAGCATGGCCAGTAGCTTGAAGTCGCCATAGCCCATGCCTTCCTTGCCAGTTATCAGTTTAAACAACCAATACACCGACCATAGGCTCAGGTAGCCGGCGATGGCGCCCCAGAGCGCGTCGGCTGGAGTGGTAAATAGGCCGAACTGGTTAACGATCAAGCCCAGCCACAGCAGCGGCAGTACCAAGGCATCTGGCAGGATTTGATGATCAGCATCAATCAGGCTCATCGCCAGCAGGCCCCAAGTCAGCACTAGCATGGCGCCGGTCTGCCAAGTAAAACCAAAATGCCATGCGATATAGGCCGAGAGCAGGCCGCAACTTAGCTCTACCAGTGGGTAGCGAGGGCTGATAGGTGCTTTGCAAGCTGAGCATTTGCCGCGCAAAAACAGGTAGCTGACAATTGGGATGTTTTCCCAGGGCTTGATCTCGTGTGCGCAGTGCGGGCAGCTTGAGTTGGGCAGGATCAGATTGAAGGTTTTGCTGCTGGTTTCGGCGGGTAAGTTAAGGACTTCACGCGCCTGGGTTTGCCAGTCATGTAGAAGCATTATGGGTAAGCGGTAAATAACCACATTAAGGAAGCTGCCAATTAGTAAGCCTACTAATAGCGCGCAAAAAACCAAGGCCAGCATTTGAGTGGCGAAAAATTCGAGCAGTAACATAAGTTAAACTACTTGTCCCAGTTGGAATATTGGCAGATACATAGCGACAATCAAGCCGCCAATCAGTACGCCTAATACGGACATGATTAATGGTTCCATTAGCGCAGTTAGGCCATCGACGGCGTTATCTACTTCCGCCTCGTAATAGCTGGCGACTTTATCCAGCATGATATCCAGTGCGCCAGATTCCTCGCCGATAGCCGTCATTTGAATAGCCATGGAGGGGAAAACTCCAGTGCTGCGCATTGAGAAGTTAAGCTGCATGCCTGAGGTGACGTCTTGTTTGACTTTATTTACCGCGTTTTTGAAGACGATATTTCCGGTCGCGCCTGCAACTGAGTCCAGTGCTTCAACCAGCGGCACGCCAGCGGCAAAGGTTGTTGCTAGGGTGCGGGCATAACGGGCTACTGATGACTTGTAAATGATATCGCCGATTACAGGGGCCTTTAAGGCCGCACGGTCAAGCCAGTTACGGAATTTCTCAGAGCGTTTTTTTGTTTCGGTAAAGCAAAAAACAGTGCCTACGATACCGGCGATAAAGATGTACCACCATTCTGATAGCCCTCTCGATAAGCCAACAACGAACTGAGTAAATGCTGGTAACTCTGCGCCAAAGCTGGAAAATACTGATTCGAATTGAGGTACAACTTTAAGCAGTAGAATACAAGTTACAATCACGGCCACGCACACAACTGCAATCGGGTAGTTCATAGCCTTTTTGATTTTTGCTTTTAGTGCTTCGGTTTTTTCTTTGTAGGTGGCGACGCGATCGAGCAGGTTTTCTAGTGCGCCGGCTTGTTCACCGGCATCTACCAGATTGCAAAACAAGTCATCAAAATACAGCGGGCGGGTGCGCAGGGCAGCAGCAAAGCTGTTACCGGCGGCCACATGTTGCTTGATGTCGTCTACCAGCTTGCGCATGTTGGGGTTATCCAAGCCCTCACCAATGATTTCAAATGACTGCAGCAACGGCACGCCGGCCTTCATCATGGTGGCCATCTGCCGCGCAAACAGGGCGATGTCCATCGGCTTGATTTTTTTGCCGGCACTAAATATAGACGCAGATTTTTTGCGCACCTTAGTGGCGTTGATGCCTTGCTTGCGTAATTGTGCCTTAACCAGTAATGGGCTTTGGCCGCCGGTTTCGCCCTTGAGCTTGTTGCCTTTTTTGTCGGTGCCTTCCCAGCTAAAGGTGCTGGTTTTTATTGCTTTAACGGCCATGAGTTAGTCCTTGGTACGCGGTTA
>JBBKVZ010000076.1:0-11014 GCA_037968715.1 Pseudomonas sp. | reverse complement strand
ATCATGGGATCGGGCCGGCGTTTTTTATGCGTTGAACACTCAGCTGTCGCGGTTACGCGTCAGTAATGCCGGGCGTTCGCTGCGCGGACGGCTAGGCAGTTGGTCGAGCTGTTCAGGGGTTGGCAAGCGATCACGCTTGGACTCCTTGTGCACGATCACCGGCTGGCTGTCGCGGCCGCTTTTGACTACCGGCTCTTGCCGTTGTGGCTCGCCGCGCGATGAGTCACGGCTTGCGCCGCTGCTGCGTGCTGGTCCGCTGCGTGCACCGCCACCGCTGCGTGCTTGACCGCCCGTGCTGGCGCCGCCAGCGCTACGTGCGCCGCCACCACCACCGGCTGGGCGCCGACCTTGGCCGGCAGGCTTGCTGTCTTGGCTGCGCGGTGCTTGGCCTACACCATTGCTTGCGCTTGGACCGCTGGCGGCCGGACGCCGACCACGGTTTTGCTGCTTGTTCTGATTCGGGCTGACGTAGTCGGCGCGGTTGCCAAAGTTGTCCACGTCGTCATCGCGAAACTCGTCCGGTGCGCGGTCCGCGCTCGGGCGTGGTATCGGCGTTGGCGTGGCGGCCGAGTTGCTGCTGCGCGGTTGACGTGGCTCGCGGGCCGGCTGCGGGCTGCGTGCCCCACGGCTGGCTGGTTTGTCTTTGCCGGTGTCTTGGCCTTTGTCTTTACGCCCGCCGCCGTGACGTTCGCCACCACCGTTAGGGGTGTTCGGATCGCGCGGCTCACGCCCACCACGTCCGCCGCGCACGTCTGGACGCTCGCGTACTTCTGGGCGTTCAGCTTCTACGGTGCTGGAGTCAAAGCCAAGTAGGTCGCCATCAGCGATCTTTTGCTTGGTCATGCGCTCAATGCCCTTGAGCAGCTTCTCTTCGTCCGGTGCTACCAGTGAGATCGCCTCACCGCTGCGTCCGGCACGGCCAGTACGGCCGATGCGGTGCACGTAGTCTTCTTCAATATTTGGCAGTTCAAAGTTGACCACGTGGGGCAACTGATCGATATCCAAGCCGCGAGCGGCGATATCGGTGGCGACCAGAATGCGTACCTGATTGCCTTTGAAGTCCGCCAGGGCTTTGGTGCGAGCGTTCTGGCTCTTGTTGCCGTGAATCGCCACTGACGACAGACCGTGCTTGTCGAGGAACTCGGCAAGGCGGTTGGCGCCGTGTTTGGTACGGGTAAACACCAGCACTTGTTCCCATGCGCCGGCAGTAATCAAGTGCGCCAAGAGGGCGCGCTTGTGACTGGCTGGCAAACGGAAGACCCGTTGCTCGATGCGCTCAACCGTGGTGTTCGGCGGGGTAACTTCGATGCGTTCTGGGTTGTGCAGTAGCTTGCCGGCCAACTCAGTGATGTCGCGCGAGAAGGTTGCCGAGAACAGCAGGTTCTGGCGCTTGGACGGTAAGCGGGCCAAGACCTTTTTCACGTCGTGCACGAAGCCCATGTCGAGCATGCGGTCGGCTTCGTCGAGAATTAGAATTTCTACCCGCGATAGATCAACACTGCCTTTGCTGGCTAGGTCGAGCAGGCGGCCGGGGCAGGCGACGAGAACGTCAACACCACGGGCCAGCGCTTGCACTTGCGGGTTCATGCCGACGCCGCCAAAGATGCAGGCGCTGACAAATTTAAGGTCGCGGGCATACAGCTTGAAGCTGTCGTGTACCTGGGCGGCCAGTTCGCGGGTTGGGGTTAATACCAAAACGCGTGGTTGGCGTGGGCCGTGGCGGTGCTCGCGGTCCGGGTGGCCGCCTGGAAACAGGCGTTCAAGCACGGGCAGGGCGAAGCCGCCCGTTTTACCAGTACCAGTCTGGGCAGCAACCATCAGGTCGCGACCTTGCAATACCGCAGGAATAGCCCGCAATTGCACTGGGGTAGGTTCGGTGTAGCCGGCAGCCTCGACGGCGCGGACTAAAGCCTCGGAGAGACCGAGGGAAGCAAAGGACATGAGTAATCCTGTCTGAGTAACGAGCTTGGCTCGATGGGTGATTGTGTCTGGCATGAGGCGCTCTTTAGAGAGCACTCCCGACCGGTCCTGCTGGGCATGATTGCCGAGCGTCCGGGCGCAAGCCTGACGGAAGCCCGGAGTATAACAGAGCAAGACGCCTGTGCGACTAGTGGGCAAATGCCTGCTTGGCGACCGATGGCTAGTGTTTTTGCTGGCTTTCAGGGTTTTGCAGAAAAACTACATAGCCGCGAAACCATGGTGAGTCGGCTAGATATGCCGGTGCTTGCCACTCGCCATGCTGCAGCAGACCTATTTTGAAGGGCAATTGCAGCCGACTCACCTGTGGCATATAGGCCGCGTAGTTGGCGATGCTCTTGCGGCCTTGATAGGTCTGGACGACGATTTCATCGACCACACCGCGCAGTTGATTGAGCACCTGTGGGTCGGCGTGAGCACTCCAGTCGAGCAGGCCGGTGATGCTCAAGCGGTACTGCTTAGGCAGGCGTTGGCGTAAATCTCGCAAAAAAAGCAGGTATTCATCTAAACGTCGGGTGCGCGCGTCGAAGTCGATCTGAATACCGTGCAGGGCATTACCGCGTTGTTGCCAGCGCTGTAATTGGGCGAGCAAGCTGGCGTATATCTCTGGGTTCCAGGCGAGGGTTTGCGCGCGGTAACTGAGCCAGATCTCGCCCTGCTTACCTTTGGGGACGGCGGGCCCTTGGGCGATAAAGTGCGCCGTTGGATCATGGGAGTAGCGTTGTTGGCTGATTTGCCCCTGCAATATGTACAGGCTGCGTGCTTGGGCCAGCACCGGCTGCGGCCGCACGCCGCTCCATAGCCAAAAAGCCTCGTATTGGTTGGCATCTACTGGCTGCGCGGAAACTGGTATGGCCTGCAGTGTCAGCAGGCCGAGCAGTGCAGCGGCGTAACGGCGCACGCTTACCAGTAATACTTGAGTGATTGTGCCCAGGGACTTTTTGGATATTTGCTTTTCAGCTTTGCAAACCACTGCTTGCGCTGTGTTAGCTCGATCTCTTGTGCGCCGCAAGCGTTGTAGCCGCTGGGGGCGAAGCAATTAATAGCGCGGTACAAGGCATAGGCGCGCTGCTCATCGGTGGCGGTTGATGCGTCGAGCACCTGCAGGTAGCCGTCTAGGCGCGAGTAACGCTGACCGCCGAACTGTGTCGGGGTGCCGCCCAGTTCATCGGCTGGCGGTTGTTGGTCGAGGGGAAAGCTATCGAGACCGTTGCTGCGGATAAACTCGCCCAAACAGTTCAGTCCCGTGGCGTCTTGCGCATTCGCCGCGAGCAATGTCGCCACCTCGCGCAAGGCTGGGCAGCGATAACCTGAGTCGCCGTTGCTGCCGGCCCATTGGAATAATGCCAAGGATGGTGAATCGGCGTACCACTGATCTAAACGGTTGGTCAGTTTTGCGGCCGGCAGTGGTTGCGCTAGCAAGCTTAGGTCGGTGAGGAAGTCTTGGTAGTAGCCGCGCAGTAAGTCTTTGTAGAGCAGGCTAAACAGCGCCAACTGTTGCTCTTCGTTGCTGCTGGCTGCGCTGCTACGGGCGCGGAGCAGCTCGGGGCTGGCGACGTTGCGTAGCAAAATGTCGCGCAGTTGTTGGGTCTGGATCGCTGAGTCGCTGGCAAATACTTTATCGAGTTGCTGGGCGCGCTCGTAGTTGAGCGCTAAGGCGAGCTCCAGCTGTGCTTGCTGCAAAGGTTGTTTGGCCAGCGGCAAGAGTTGTAGCCACAGTGCTTGCGCGCCTGCCCAGTCCTGCTGCGCCTCCAAGGCAAAGCCCCGCAGGCTCTGTTGACTAAAACGCAGGTAATTTAGCGGCTGGCTGCTGTCCAAAGTAGGCAGGCTGGCGAGGGTTTTTGCGGGGTCCTGCTCGAGATAAAAATACAAGGCACTTTGCAGATAGCTGTAGAGCTGCGGCTGAGTGCTGAAGCGTTCTTGTTGGGCGCTAAGGCGTGCCTGGCTGAAGTTGTCTTCGGGTTTATTGTGCGGCGCTAGCTCGCTGAGGATCAGGGTGGTCAGTAATAACGGGTCGCTGACGTTTTCTGGTGTGCCGTTGAGCAGCAGCTTGTTATTTATTTCGAGGGTTAGCGCGGTCAGGTTGGCGCCTTGGGTTGTGGTGTCGGCGGCCAGTTGCTCAGCATATTCGTTGGCCAGCCGGGCTTGATCACCCTGCAGCCAGTAGACTTTGCGCAGTAGGCCTTTGGCCGACTGGGCATAGTTACCCTGAGGATAGGCGCTCAGATAGGTGTGCAATGCGCTGTCGGTATTGTTCAGCGCGGCCTGATCGAGCAGCAACTTCTCAAGCATGCCCCACTCATCGAAGGCTTTGGCTTGGGCGGCGTTCAGCTCGTTGCGCGCCAACATATACAGTGCAGTTTGTTGCAGCCACGGCTGCGGGCTGTCGCGCAGCGCGGCGAAGCTTTCCCGGGCGGCAGTGAAGTCGCCCGCGTAGAAGGCATTCGCCGCCTGCAGGTAGCTGCTAAATTGCTGGCCGAGAGGCGAGGTGATCGGCGTGCTGATTGCTGTAGTTATGCGCGCCGGCGCTGGGCTGGTGGCTGATTCGGCGGGTGCGGCTTGCGCGTCGTCGTCACTCGGCTCGTCGCGCCAACGGTGCAACAGTTGCAGGCGCTGTAAAGCCAAGGCTTGGCGTTCGGCGACGGGCAGCTCACTGGCCAGCAACTGGCTTAGGAAGGCGTTAGTGTTTGCGCGGTTGTTGCTGCGCTGACGATTGCCCTCGCCGTCGGCAAAAGGCTGGTCGTCGCCCCGCAGGGCTTCGTCGCGGGGTAAATCCAGTTGTTCAAGCAGGCCAAGCAGTTGTTGCAGTTGAGCATCGAGGGGGGCAGCCGTCTGTGCATCCGCCTCGCTAACGGCCGCGCGGTCAATATCGGGCAGCAGTAAGCGGCTAACATCGAAGGGCACTCGGGCGTAGCCGAACATCAGCTCGTCGTCACTCGGCGCTCGGTTGCTGAGCTGCAGGCGGCCGGCATCGGCCAGCAGCAACTGCAAATTGACCCGGCTGTCGTTAGCTGGGCTGAGAAACGCCACGCTGCTGCAGGAATTTGGCAACTTGCCGGTTAACACCCAGCTTGGGCTGCAGAAGTTATCTGAGCTGGCGTGGGCGCCCTGTAGGCCAGTGAGCAGTAATAGTGCGGCAAAGCGGGGCAGACGCATGGTCATCCTTGAACAATTATTGACTGCCGCTTTGTTAGTTCGACAGCTTCAGGTTGTGCCAAATCGCCAGACTTGGCTCGGCTTGGTTGAGCGTATAGAAGTGCAAGCCGGGTGCGCCGCCAGCCAGTAGTTGTTCGCACATTTGGCTGATCACTTGCTCGCCAAACGCTTGAATGCTCTGCATATCGTCACCGTAAGACTCCAGCTGCTTGCGGATCCAGCGGGGGATTTCCGCGCCGCACGAGTCTGAGAATCGCGCTAGCTTGCTGTAGTTGGTAATCGGCATGATGCCCGGCACGATAGGGATGGTTACACCTAACTTGCGTACCCGCTCAACGAAATAGAAGTAGCTGTCGGCGTTGAAGAAGTACTGCGTGATGGCACTGTCGGCGCCGGCGTTAGCCTTGCGTACGAAGTTGGCCAAGTCATCTTCAAAGCTGCGTGCTTGCGGGTGCATTTCTGGATAGGCAGCAACTTCGATATGGAAGTGATCGCCAGTCTCGGTGCGAATAAATTCCACCAGTTCGTTGGCGTGGCGCATTTCGCCGCTGGCCATACCCATGCCCGAGGGCAGGTCGCCACGCAGTGCGACAATGCGCTTGATGCCATTGGCCTGATACAGCTGCAGGAGGCTGCGCAGGTCTTCTGCGGAGTCGCCCACACAGGACAGGTGCGGTGCAGTTGGCACCTTCACTTCGCTGTCCAGTTGCAGCACGGTGTTGAGCGTGCGATCTCGGGTGGAACCACCGGCACCGTAAGTGCAGGAGAAAAAATCGGGGTTGTAGCCCGCCAGTTGACGCGCCACGGTCATGAGCTTTTCATGGCCGGCGTCGGTCTTGGTCGGAAAAAACTCGAAGCTGTAACGGCGTTCTTGGCTCATAAAAAATCCACTGTGGAAAACGTAGGGTGGATGGCGTTTGCCATCCACCTTGCGGGAGAACACAGCGGATAAGCCCCAGGCT
Organism: Pseudomonas sp.; assembly: GCA_037968715.1. GTDB lineage: Bacteria > Pseudomonadota > Gammaproteobacteria > Pseudomonadales > Pseudomonadaceae > Aquipseudomonas. The sequence goes on along the minus strand of JBBKVZ010000076.1, from coordinate 4,919 downwards.
TATCCGCCCTCCAGTGTTGCTTAGTAGCGGTAAGCGTGTGGCTTGAACGGACCTTCTTGCGGCACGCCGATGTACTCAGCTTGCTTGCTGGTCAACTGGGTGACCACACCGCCAAAGCCTTTAACCATTTCTAGCGCGACTTCTTCGTCGAGCTTCTTGGGCAGTACTTCAACGCACAGGCGCGCGGTTTTCTCGGCGGCTGGCAGGTCAGCGAACTTAGCGGCGAACAGCAAGATTTGCGCGAGTACCTGGTTGGCGAACGAGCCATCCATGATCCGGCTTGGGTGGCCAGTGGCGTTGCCCAGGTTAACCAAGCGGCCTTCCGAGAGCAGAATCAGGTAGTCATCATTCTGTGGGTCGAAGCCGTCTTTGCCGGTGCGGTGAACCTTGTGCACCTGTGGCTTAACTTCTTCCCATGCCCAGTTTTTGCGCATGAACGCGGTGTCGATTTCGTTGTCGAAGTGACCGATGTTGCACACGACTGCGCGCTTCTTCAGGGCTTTGAGCATGTTCGAATCACACACGTTGTAGTTGCCGGTGGTGGTCACGATCAGGTCGATCTTGCCCAGCAGCGCCGCATCTACACAGTCTTCGCTGCCATCGTTGATGCCGTCTTTGAAGGCCGAAACCAGTTCGAAACCGTCCATGCAAGCCTGCATAGCGCAGATCGGATCGACTTCGGTGATCTTGACGATCATGCCCTCTTGGCGCAGCGATTGAGCTGAGCCTTTGCCCACGTCGCCGTAGCCGATGACCAGCGCTTGCTTGCCGGACAACAGGTGGTCGGTGCCGCGCTTGATCGCATCGTTCAGGCTATGCCGGCAGCCGTACTTGTTGTCGTTCTTGCTCTTAGTTACCGAGTCATTGACGTTGATGGCCGGGATTTTCAACTCGCCTTTGGCGAGCATTTCCAGCAGGCGGTGTACGCCGGTGGTGGTTTCTTCGGTCACACCGTGGATCTTATCCAGCATCGCCGGGTATTTCTTGTGGATGATTTCGGTCAGATCGCCGCCGTCGTCGAGAATCATGTTGGCATCCCACGGCTGGCCATCTTTGAGGATGGTTTGCTCGATGCACCACTCGTACTCTTCTTCGGTTTCGCCCTTCCAGGCAAATACCGCAATGCCAGCGGCAGCGATGGCAGCAGCAGCTTGGTCTTGGGTGGAGAAAATGTTGCACGACGACCAACGTACCTCCGCGCCCAAAGCCACTAGGGTTTCGATCAGCACGGCGGTTTGGATGGTCATGTGGATGCAGCCGAGAACCTTGGCGCCCTTCAGTGGCTGCTCATCGGCATATTTGCGGCGCAGACCCATCAGCGCTGGCATTTCAGATTCGGCGATGATGGTTTCGCGGCGGCCCCAAGCGGCCAGGCTGATATCAGCGACTTTAAAATCGGTAAAACCGGTAGGCGTAACAGCACTCATAGGTGAGTCTCCATTCGTTCAAAAGATTCGAATGGGCGCCGTTGATGCGTCTAAGAACCGGCTCAGGTTGAGCCGATTCAAGCCCCTGGGAGAGGAGCAACGCCCTGTCCGAGCCTGACAACGCATGCTGTGCATGGTTGCTGCAGCGCCCCTCGGACAGGTGGCGGGAGCGTGTCGGCAGGGCCGACGCGCAAAAAACCTAGCGATTATAGCCGTGCAATGCGTGTTACCCAAGGCTTTCTGTCGCTCATACGCTGCTATTTACTTGGCCTATAAGGCCGCGCATGCATGGCGTTAGGTGAGTTTTTTCGGCAATCTGCAGGTTCTACCGGCGAATAATTAATCTAAATCGGAGTTGTTATGACAATTGCTTACTGGTGCGTGTTGGTTGCGATCGTTCTGCCTTACCTGGCCACCGGCTACGCCAAGTTTACCGGCGGCGATTTTGGCCCCAAGCAGAACAGCGATCCACGGGCTTTTCTGGCGGGCCTTGAGGGCGCGCGCAAACGTGCCGCCAGCGCCCAGTTGAATGGTTTTGAAGTAACCCCGGCTTTTGCGGCGGCGGTGATTATTGCCCATCTTGCTGGTGGTGCTGAACAGTCAACATTGAATGCCCTCGCCGTCGCTTTTGTGCTCAGCCGGCTGCTGTTCACCTTTTGTTACATTCGCGACCTGGGCACGCTACGTACCCTGGTGTGGGGCGTTGGCATGGGCATCATCGTTAGTTTGTTTGTGGTTGCCGCGTAAGCAAATTGTTTAACTGGCGCGAATGCGCGGATACTGGCGACCATTTTGCCTAACGACAGTATCCGTCATGCCACGTAAAACCCTGTTAGTTGTGCTGCTTGCCTGCTTGACGTTGGCGGCCTGTAATAAAGTCGACCCGAATTCGCCCCTGGGTAAACGTCAGGTTATTTTCAAGCAAATGCTCAAAACCAGTGAGCAGTTGGGCGGCATGCTGCGTGGCCGAGTGACCTTTGACGAGCAGGCGTTTAGCGAAGGTGCAGTGAGTTTGGCGGCTCTTTCGCAGCAACCTTGGCAGCATTTCCCGCAGGTTCAGGATGAAGGCCACAGCAGCGCCAAGGATGATGTTTGGACCAATCAGCAGCGTTTTAATGAACTGGCCAAACAGCTTGAGACCATCACCGCTGATCTGGTTGAGGTCAGCAGCCAGAAACCGCTGTTAGCGACTAATTTGGCTAAGCCCTTCAAGCAGGTCGAGAATGCCTGCGAAGCCTGTCATAACGAGTTCCGCGATTATTGAGGGCCTGCGTTGGTTAGGTAGCTGCACTTAACTCGGCGCTCTTAAGTTGACTAAGGCTGTGCCGTCATCGGTGCTTGGTGTCCTGCGCGCCGGAGCATCTCGTCTATGCCTATGCCTATGCCTATGCCCGCTGGCTGCTCTTATGAGTGGCCGGAGTTAGCGCACTGGTGGCGCTGCTCCTTTAATCCTCTACGGATAAATAGCGGGCGCTTAGCTCGGCGCTGCGCGCCTCTCTTTGTTCGGCCAAGGCCTGCCAGAACCGCTGCGCAAGCTCGGGATGCTTGCGTAAATATTGGTGCGATAGCGGCAAATACCAGTCGGCGGCGAACAGTGGTTTGGGCAGCAGCACTAACTGCGTCTGCAGGCCTAGCGAACGAATGTGATTGCGCGCGATCTGGCGCTCTAGCACATAGCCATCGAGGCGCTCCAAGGTGATTAGCTTAAGGGCAGTTTCGGGGCTGTAACTGGGCTTGGCGAGCACGCCCAAGGCTTCTAAGCGCTGATTTGCAAAATAGCCAATTGGCGCGCTCAAGCCATTGCGCGTGCCGCTAAAGCGCTCGCCATTCCAGCGGAGCGTGCCGCCATTACGCGCGATGATCGGGTAGTCAACTTGCCAGAGTCGGTAGTGGCGCTGCACGGGGCTATCGCGTTGCCTATCGCGGCCCGGGAACTGCCCCCAAGCGTCGCGTTCGGGCTGCCAGATAGCCGCAAAAATGCCGTCCGATTGACCGTGTTCTAGTTGCAGAATGCAGCGTTTCCACGGCTGGCGTTGCAACTCAAGGCGCAGGCCGGCTTGCTGGGCGGCGGACTGTACTAGCTCGAGTAGTAAGCCTTGGCTCGACTCGCCTAAATCGGTCACCGCTGCCCAGAAGGGCAGTGAGTCTTGGGTCTCGTAGCAAATGCGCAGCACCTCAGGTGTTTCTGCCTGCACGGCGGCAGGTATCAGGAGGCATAACGCGGCGAGGTTGCGGCGGGCGCACGGCATATTATTCTCGCTGAACAGAACAGGCTGACCGTTTAAGTTTAGCGCAGTTCGCTGGCCGCGCCGACGAGCAGGATTAAAACCCGGGCACCCCGATTTTTTGCAACTGTGCGCGCAGTAGCAGTACCTCTGGATGCTGGAAAAACCGCTGCAGCGCTTGGGCGCGAGCGGGATTGAGGCCCGGCTCGGCTTGCCATTGCGCCAGGCTGCGCTGGGCCAAATTGGCCCAGTTGTCAGCCAATTTGGCGTTACCGCTGGGCGGTAGGCCGAGGGCGCGCAGCCAGGTACGAAAAGGCCGTTGCCGGGCCGTTTGCAAGCTGTGACTAAGCTTGCTGGCGCTGCGCAAACCGAAGCCTGGGACCTCGGCGAGTTGCGCCGGCGTTAGGCTTAGCCAGTCCAGCAGGCCATGGATGTGTTGAGCATTGAGCAGTTTGTCCCAGCTGCCGGGGCCGACGCCGGGCAATGCCAAACCCTGTTTGCCACTGAGCCACATTAACCGTGCGCGAAACTGACTGGCGCAGGCGGGGCTAAATTGCCAGCAACTGCCCGCGTGGTAGTCGGCGGCCTTGGGGATGAGCAGTGCGGCCCGTTGCGGGTTGCGCCACACCACCGCATCGAGGCGCGGGATGGTTAGGCCGGCGAGGGTGATGGCCACTTGATCGCCGGGGCGAATGTCCAGTTGTTGCCAGCGCTGCAGCGAGCCGAGGCTGACACGGCTAATAGTGCGGTCATCCACACGCAGCGGTTGCAGGCGCAGTACCGGGGTGATGCGCCCGGTGCGACCGATATTAAATTGCACCGCACGCACCTGCGCCAAGGCTTGCGCGATGGGGTATTTCCAAGCGACAGCCGAGGTTGGCGGCGCGTTTTGCAGTGGGCTGGCCAGCGCTCGGGTGCCTTGCTTAAGCACCACACCGTCGCTGGCGAATGGCAGGCCGCTGCGATACCAGGTTGCGCGCCATTGCTTGGCTTGCTCGAAATTGCTGATCGGTTGGCTGAATTGCGCGGTTTGCGTAAAGCCCAATGCACTCAGCCCGGCGAGTCGCTCGGCCATCTCTGTCGGGCCGTTAGGCCACTCCCAAATAAACAGGCCGATCTGTTCGGCTTCGCTGGCACTGAGGTTTGCTCGCGCCAGCAGCCCGGCCACCTTGCCGCGCGCATTTACGCTGCCGGCCGTGGCTTGCACGTGCTGGTTTAAGCGCCAGTAGAGTTCGCCCTGCACTATTAACTGGCCCTTGCTGTGCAG
>JBBKVZ010000075.1:0-8354 GCA_037968715.1 Pseudomonas sp. | reverse complement strand
GCCGGTTTTTAGTATTGGCATAGCTCGCTGTTTTAGCCAAGCATCGGCACATGCCCAGGCTGGCTAGCCACCCGCGCCAACCAGGCGCGAATCGCGGGGTAGTCGCTCAAATCAAAACCACCCTCATCGGCCACATGGGTGTAGGCATACAGGGTGATGTCGGCAATCGAGTAATGCTCGCCGACCAAGAATGGCGTGCGGCTCAATTGCTGTTCCATGACCTTAAAAGCCTTGTAACCACGTACATGGCACTCGTGATACTCGGTCATGCGTTCGGCCGGCAGGCCTTGGTACAGCTGGATAAAACGCGCCACCGCCACATAGGGCTCGTGGCTGTATTGCTCAAAGAATTGCCATTGCAGCACTTGGGTGCGCAAGCGTGGCGCGCTGGGCAAAAAAGCGCTGCCGTCGGCGAGGAAATTCAGAATGGCGTTGGACTCCCACAAGCAGGTGCCGTCTTCCAACTCCAGCACCGGGATTTTGCCATTCGGGTTCTTGGCCAAGAAGGCCTCGGTTTGCGTGTCGCCCTTGAGAATATCCATGGCGACCCACTGATACTCAAGCCCCAGCAGTTCGAGCAGCAGCTTAATTTTGTAGCAGTTGCCCGAACGGTAATCGCCGTAAACCTTGTACATAACCGCCTCCTTAAATCGGCCAGGGTTCAAGCCAGTTGGTCTGCCTGTGCCTGTTTGATAACGGCCGCCAAGCGCTTTAAGCCTTCTTCCAAACGCTCTGGTGCAACGTGGCTGAAGTTCAGCCGCAGGTAACCGGGGTGCTGGTCTGGGTCGACAAAAAACGGCTCACCGGGCATAAACGCCACATTCTGCGCCAGCGCCGGTTTCAGCAGGGTGCGGGTGTCCAGTGGTTGTTTGAGGGTTAGCCAAAAGAACAGCCCGCCTTGCGGAATCTGCCAGTCGGCCAGTTCGGTAAAATGCTCCACTAAGGCGCTTTGCATTGCGTCGCGGCGCAGACGGTAAAAGTCGCGCAGTTCAGCCAAGTGACCACGGTATTTGTCACTGCCCAGCCATTGCAACGCCTGCCACTGGCCGATGCGATTGGTGTGTAAATCCGCCGACTGCTTCAAGCGCAATAAGTGCGGATACAGGTCTGCGGTGGCGATCAAAAAACCCACTCGCAGGCCCGGTAGCAAGGTCTTCGACACGGTGCCGGTGTAGATCCAGCTGGCGCGTTTTAGCCGGCTGACAATCGGCGTGGCGCTACCTTGGTCAAACACCAACTCACGGTAGGGTTCGTCTTCAATCAGGGTGACGTTGAACTCATCCAGCAGGGCCGCCACTGCATCGCGCTTGGCCTCGCTGTAGCGCACCGCCGAGGGATTCTGAAAGGTCGGAATCAGGTAGGCAAACGCTGGTTTGTGCTGCTCCAAGCGCGCGCGCAACTCCACCAACTCAGGGCCATCGGCTTCTTGGGCGACGCTGATGCAATCGGCACCAAACAGCTGGAAGGCTTGCAGCGCGGCCAAATATGTCGGCGCCTCCAACAACACTTCGGTGCCCGGATCAATAAACAACTTGGCGGCCAGATCCAGCGTTTGCTGTGAGCCGCTGACGATTAACACCTGACTGGCATCGCACTCCACACCCAAGGCGCGGGCCTCGGCGGCAATCACCTCGCGCAAAGCGGGCTCGCCCTCACTCATGCCGTATTGACCAATGCTGGCTGGCATCTGCGCCCACTCGACCTTGGGCAACATGGCTTCGGCAGGTAAACCGCCGGCAAAAGACATCACTTCCGGACGCTGGGCAGCGGCGAGAATTTCGCGAATCAAAGAGCTTTTCAAGCGGGTAACGCGTTCGGAGAAAGCCATGTAAATCACCGGTGGCAAAGAGGCAATAAATTAAGTCAAACTGATTGACCAAAATTACGCTAGCCACAGTAGATACGTCAATATGCTTGACCTTACTTTCAACCTAAAAAGCGCGACCACTCAGCAGGCCGCCATGGAAGCGTTCTTCTTTGGCTACCAGGCCTTTACCGCCAAGCCCGACGAGATGCTCGCCCGCCGTGGTTTGAGTCGGGTGCACCACCGCATCGTGTTTTTTATCGCCTGCTATCCGGGCCTGAGCATGAAGGAGTTGTTGGCCGCGCTGGGCGTCAGCAAGCAGGCGCTGAATATCCCGCTGCGCCAGTTGATGGAGATGCAATTGGTTGCGAGCAACCCCGCCGCCGATGACAAACGCAAACGCCTGCTCGGTTTAACCGCCGAGGGCGTCAAGCTCGAACAAGCGCTGCGCCGTGAACAAGCCAAATTACTCCAACGGATTTTTAGCGACGCCGGCGAGGCCGCAGTAAGCGGTTGGCTGGCGGTCAATCAGGCACTGGGCAAAACTCGTCAAGCAACCCCCGCAGACGAGTAAAGCGTTTCAGAACAGCAAGTGTACGGCTAGCCTGAGCCAGGAAAAAAACTGTACGGCTAATCAACATCCTCGCTGTACCGCGACGCCTCAAGGTTGCACGCATAGGCTTATGGCTCTTATTGGAGCAGCCCATGACCACCGAATTATTACTGGCCTTTATCGTCTTTGCCTTTGTCACCTCGGTGACCCCTGGGCCCAACAATATGATGCTGCTGGCCAGCGGGATTAACTTTGGCCTGCGCCGCAGCCTGCCGCACCTGCTGGGTATCAGCCTAGGCATGCTGGTGATGGTCAGCGCCATCGGCTTTGGTTTGGGCGAGTTATTAAAGCTCTATCCACCGCTGTACAACGTGCTGCGCTACGGCGGCGCGGCGTATTTACTGTACCTCAGTTGGAAAATCGCCACCGCCGCCGCGCCGCAAGCGAACGGCCAGCCCGGCGGCAAACCGATGAGCTTTATTCAAGCGGTGGCGTTTCAGTGGATCAACCCTAAAGCGTGGATCATGGCCATCGCAGCCATCAGCACCTATGCGCCAGCCCAGCCGGTCGCTGCGCAGATTCTATTTATCGCGGGCCTGTTTGCGCTGATCAACTATCCCACCTGCTCCCTATGGATTTTGGCCGGCAGCCTGCTGCGCCGCGCCCTAGAAAACCCGCTCTGGTTGCGCCGCTTTAATTACCTGATGGCCGGCCTGCTGGTACTGTCGCTCTACCCCATGTTGTTGCCTGCCCCTGGAGTGGCTTGATGCCCACGTTACGCGTACGCAAAGTATTCGCCGACAGTTCACTGAGCGCGTTAGTCGCCGGCTTTATCGCCATGCTCACCGGGCACACCAGCGGCTTGGTACTGATCTTTCAAGCCGGGCAAGCGGCAGGTTTGGACAGCGGATTAATTACCTCGTGGATCTGGGCGCTGTCGCTGGGTATGGCGGTGTGCACCATCGGCCTGTCGCTGCATTACCGCGCGCCGATCGTAGTGGCGTGGTCGACCCCCGGTGCAGCGCTATTAATCAGCAGCCTGCCGGGGGTGAGTTTTAACCAGGCGATTGGCGCCTATCTGGTTTGCGCCCTGCTACTGACCTTAGTCGGCCTGACCGGCAGCTTTGAGCGCTTGATGCGCCATCTGCCGGCCTCGCTGGCCAGTGCTTTATTGGCCGGGATTTTATTTCGCATCGCCAGCAATATGTTCCCCGCCGCACAAGCACACACCGGCTTAGTGCTGAGCATGCTGTTTAGTTACCTGCTGCTCAAGCGCCTGCAGCCGCGCTATGCAGTGCTCGCCGCATTAGTGGTCGGCAGCTTAGTGGCTTATCAACTGGGCTTGCTTGACCTGTCTAGCGTGCCCTTGAGTTTGGCGCAGCCGCAATGGACCGCGCCGAGCTTTTCTTTCAACGCGATCATCAGCATCGGCTTGCCGTTGTTTGTGGTGGCGATGGCTTCGCAGAACATTCCAGGCTTGGCCGTGTTGCGCGCCGATGGCTATAACGTGCCTGCCTCGCCGCTGCTCAGCGTTACTGGGATTGCCTCGTTGCTGCTGGCACCCTTCGGCGCCCACGGGGTCAATTTAGCCGCCATCACTGCGGCCATTTGCACCGGCCCGCACGCCCACGAAGACCCACAAAAGCGCTACACCGCCGCCGTTTACTGCGGGCTGTTCTATGCGTTGGCTGGCTTGTTTGGCGCAAGCTTAGTGGCGCTGTTTGCCGCCCTGCCCAGTGCGTTATTGCTGTCGGTGGCGGCGATTGCCTTGCTTGGCTCGATTGGCAATGGCTTAAGCGCCGCCCTGCACAATCCGCGTGAGCGCGAAGCGGCCTTGCTGACCTTTATGGTCAGCGCCTCGGGAATCAGCTTCTACGGGATCGGCTCAGCATTCTGGGGCGTACTGGCCGGCCTACTGACGATGCTGATCGTCAATGCCGGCCGCGATAAGTAAGCGTCTTCAAACCACACTGCTGGCCAGTTCGCGACCATGCACACGGTTTACAAACCAGCCGAACAGGCCCGCGGTGAAGAACATAATAAAGCCGTAGAGCGCAGCGGGAATCGCCATGGTTGGGTTATTCAGCAGCGCCGGGCTCAGTGCTAAGGCAATCGCCAAGGTGCCGTTGTGAATACCGATTTCCATGCCGATGGCGATCGACTGACGCAGGCTGAGCTTGAGCATCCGTGGCACCCAGTAACCGACGGCCAGACTGATCAAATTAAACACCAGCGCCGCCAAGCCCACCTGCGGTGCGTACTCCAGCACAGTGGCCCAATCTTTGACGATGGCCAGCAAAATAATCAGCAGTAAAAACAACGCGGAAATAATCTTCACCGGCTTTTCCATGCGCGCGGCAAAGGTCGGCAACTGGCGTTTGAGCAACATGCCAATGGCCACCGGCCCCAGCACAATGACAAACACCTGCACGACCTTGGCAAACTGCAACGGCAGGGCCTGATCGCCCTCCATAAAGTGACTGATCGACAGGTTGACGATTAACGGCATGCTCAAAATCGCAATCACCGAACTCACCGCTGTCAGGGTGATATTCAGCGCCACATCGCCATGCGCCAAGTGGCTGTACAGATTGGCCGTGGTGCCGCCCGGCGAGGCCGCTAACAGCATCAAGCCCACCGCCAGTGCTGGAGCCAAACCAAAGCTTGAGGCAATCACAAAACACACCAGCGGCAGCACCAGCAGCTGGCAAAACAGCCCAACCAGCACCGGCTTAGGAAACTGCGCCACCCGCGCAAAGTCGGCCAGGCTCAGCGACAACCCGAGGCCAAGCATGATGATGCCTAGCGCTGCGGGGAGGAAAATGACCAGTAAAGGATCTGCACTCATGCTTGTTATTCCTTATCTATAAACGACACCAGTGTGCCGACGTACTGCGGCGGCCACAGTGACCGTGCCGGCCAAGGTGATGTTGCGCGACCACAAAAAAGGCGCCGAAGCGCCTTTTAACTGTAGTGCAGGGTTATTAGCCCGTACTTACATTGCGGTCAAGCCGCCATCAATAGCCAGCGCTTGGCCGGTGGTGAAGGCTGCGGCGTCGCAGCACAGGTAGAGCACCGCAGCAGAAACTTCTTCGACCTTGCCGATGCGCCCAACGGGGTGCATGCCGGCGACGAACTCGCCCTTCTTCGGGTCGGCCTCGTAAGCGCGACGGTACATAGCGGTGTCGATTACCGCCGGGCAAATGGCGTTAACGCGAATTTTCTTCTTGGCAAACTCAATAGCAGCCGATTTAGTCAGACCAATCACCGCATGCTTGGAGGCGCTGTAGATACTCATCTTCGGCGCAGCGCCGAGGCCGGCCACCGAGGCAGTATTGACGATCGCACCGCCGCCCTGAGCCAATAACAGTGGCAATTGGTACTTCATGCACAGCCACACGCCTTTAACGTTAACGCCCATGATGGCGTCGAACTCAGCCTCTGTGCCTTCGTTGAGTTTACCCTTCTCGATCTCGATGCCGGCATTGTTAAAGGCATAGTCTAAGCGACCGTAGGTCAACACCACAGACGTCATCAGCGCCTGTACATCGGCCTCTTTACTCACGTCGCAACGCACGAACGTCGCCTCACCCCCGGCCTGTTGGATCAGCGCAACGGTGCTCTCGCCACCCGCTACGTCAACATCCGAAACTACAACCTTGAGACCTTCGCCAGCAAATGCCTGGGCGGTGGCGCGACCAATACCAGCAGCAGCGCCGGTGACCAGAGCAACCTGGCCGGAGAAATTCATACTCATAACTAGCGTCCTTATCGGCGAATGGGTAAATCCAAGACTGTGCGCAGTCTAGCCAGTGTGCCGGTGCACCGGCAGCACTATCAAACCCCCGGTTGGCAGCCTATGCAAAACGCTGATAAGCCAAGCGCAGCGTTCAGCCGCAAGCCATCGCAGCAGCAATGCCCGCAAGAACTACCGCGGCAAGCATTGTTTGACGGCAAATTTACCCCTAAGGTGCTGGCCTCTCGCGCCCTCACGGATGATCGCCATGCCACGCCTACTCTGCACCTTGGTTTTACTGTTTTGCAGCCTCAACTGCCATGCGACCGAACCCACTCAATTGGCCTTGGTTCTCTACCCAGAGGCAGCGAAGTGGCTACCAGCAAGCCAGTTGAAGCCTATGACACCGACACGCTTCAACGGCATCAAATGGCTGCTACGCAAACACTATCTAGAGCAAACACGCACAACTGATGAAGAATCATCTAATTGCTCGTTCATCAAGCGCGCATTGGACGAAACTGAACCGGCCAAGAATTTTTACCGTGAAGACATAAATGCCGATGGCGAGCCAGACATCATCTACAACGGCACGGCACATTGCCGCGAAGGGAATTTGACCTTGATTTGGTATGGCGCCGGCAATGACCAACTCTCAGGCAAAGTTAGCCGTTTACCGGGCGAGTTACAGTTCATTCAAACACAGGCAAAACCGCAAACTATTTCCTATATGTATGACTGTTGCGGCGATCCAATACAGACCTATAACAAGGGTGAATTGGAACAGGCCTTACTCTGGGATTATGTTCCATTCGATTTAGAGCTGCCGAGCACAGCTACTCCCGCAACAGGGTCACTAACCGCCAAAGGTGGCATCAGTCTGCGCCGCTCGCCGCGACGTCAAGATCAGTACAACCAAGGCTGGAGTGACAATTTTTTAACTGCCATGTTCGGCAATATCAGCCGCCGCTATCTACCCGGTGCGAGCTTGCAACAGTTGCAGCACTACCAAGATACCCAAGGTGTGCAGTGGCTACTGGTGCGGATGGACAAATCCAGCGAAGTTTTGACCGTGCACAATCCACTTAACGCAAACATCGGCTGGGTCGAAGCCAGTTGCCTGCAAGGCCTCTGTAGTGGGCCGGACTTTAACGCCAGCGTGCAGTAGCACGACACAGACAGCAGAGCAACCACAACCTACCGCAGCGCGGCTGATGCAGTACTTCAAGAGTCATCAATTAAATAGATCGTGCGGTATTTCTCCACTCAGCAAAACTTGCCTACCGGCAGAATCAGGGCTATCACAGTAGGCTAACTCTAACCTTGCCTGCCGAGTACCTGCCATGAGTGTCCATCACAACCGCCAATTCTTACTCGCCCAACGCCCGCAAGGCTTGCCAAGCCGGGAGACCTTCAACTATGTGGAATCCGTCCTCGGCGAACCAGGTCCTGGGCAAATTCTGGTCAAAAACGAATACCTGTCGCTGGACCCAGCCATGCGCGGCTGGATGAACGATGCCAAGTCGTATATCCCACCGGTCGGCCTGGGTGAGGTGATGCGTGCACTGGGCGTCGGCAAGGTAATTGCCTCGCAAAATCCAGACTTTGCCGTAGGCGATTATGTGAACGGCGCGCTGGGCGTACAGGATTTCTTTATCGGCGAGCCAAAAGGCTTCTACAAGGTCGACCCAAGCCGGGCGCCTTTGCCGCTGTACTTGTCAGCGCTGGGCATGACCGGCATGACCGCCTACTTTGGCTTGCTCGATGTTGGCCAACCGAAGGCCGGTGAAACCGTGGTGATCTCCGGCGCAGCCGGCGCGGTGGGCAGCATTGCCGGGCAAATTGCCAAGCTCAAAGGCTGTCGGGTGATTGGCATTGCCGGCGGTGCTGAGAAGTGCAAATCGCTGATCGATGAACTGGGCTTTGACGGTGCCATCGACTACAAAAACGAAGATGTGATTGCCGGCCTCAAACGCGAATGCCCGAAAGGCGTGGATGTGTATTTCGATAACGTCGGCGGCGATATTCTCGATGCCGTGCTCAGCCGTTTAGCCTTCAAAGCACGGGTAATCATCTGCGGCGCCATCAGCCAGTACAACAACAAGCAAGCGGTGAAAGGCCCAGCCAATTACCTGAACTTACTGGTCATGAGCGCACGTATGGAAGGCATGGTGGTAATGACCTACGCCCCACGCTTTGCCGAGGCAGCAGCAGAAATGGGCGGCTGGCTGGCCAGCGGCAAGATCAAGAGTAAGGAAGAT
>JBBKVZ010000074.1:0-4154 GCA_037968715.1 Pseudomonas sp. | reverse complement strand
AACCGTCACACCTTCATTACCCCGGTCCTCCCAACGCCCACCGCCGCCAGGATTACTCACCGCGTTATAAGCGGCATTACAAGTACTTGCACTGGTGCCACTACCGCCCACACAAAGCGCACCAGCACCGCCCGAGCTAAGGATCAAACTAGAGCCTTGCTCATAACGCTTTAGCACTATGCGACCGAGGCTGGCGCCCGTTGTTTTATTACCCCAGCGCACATCTGAAACGTCCAGTTTCGACCAGTAGGTGCCCTTACGTAACTCAATACCATTATTGGTTACATCCACTGAGCCACCACGGTAATGCATCTCGTAACTGCTACCGGCCAACCACAAGCCCTTGCCTACTTCGTCAACAGTGAGTGCGGCATTGCCTTCGGTGACAAAAAAGTCGGCGTTATAGCGCAGGCCATCGCCAACATTACCGCCCGGCAAAATGGTTAGCTGACCATTGAGGTTAAAGTCGTAGGCGGGGAATACTTCCATCAGCACCAATAACTCCGTGCCACCTTGCAGTGGCGCCGTGGCACTACCGACCCGCAGGCCATCGAAGCTGTAACTGCCTTTAACCTCTTTTAGGCCAAAGCGCAGACCATCAAAGTGGCCGTTGTAGTTGCCCTTGCTCGTGTCGCTTTGCGTGCCGGCATAACAACTGCTACTAACACCTCCCGCGCAGCTTTTAGTCAGATCGACAGTCAACTGCCCAGTGCCGTTGGTGCGCAAACCGCTGAAGTAAATACTGTTGCCATTATCGGTCAGCGACACGGAGCTATTGGCCATGTTCCAACTTAGATCGCTAGTCAGGCCTTTTAGACCCGAGTTTGGATCGCCACCGGCGCGCAGCTTCAGCCAGTTCTGCTTCTCGCCCTGATCGATAAAATTAAGATCGAAAGCCAAGCTACCGAGTTTCTGATTCGCCGGGTTACCAATAATCAAACCGCCCAAGGTGGCGTTCAGGTGCAGGTCTTGAAAAGCAACTTTGGCGTAGCTGCCAAGCCCATCCTGCTGCAAATCCAAGGTGATGCCTGATGTGCTGCTGAGGGTTCCTGCAAAATTCTCAGCGCGAAGCACGCCCTCATCTTGATACTGAAACAGGCTATTGTTGATAGTGATATTGGGCGTAATGCGCACGCCCTCGCCACTGGCCCCACCACCAGCGACGCTGATGCTGCCACCCAACTTCAAGTCCATGTTCAGCTTGCCGAAACTGCGCGCGGAGTCAGTGCCGCGCGTATCTGGATTGCTCGGTGTGGCCAACACCCCCGGCACAACATCGCCGTGTGCGAGGTCTAAGCCGACAGCGCCGATACTGGCAACAAAGCGTGTATCGCCCAAGTTCAACTTGATTGCCGTGCCGCTGCCGCCGCCAACAATATCCAGATAGACATTGTTTAAATACGTGTCAAAAGAGGCGCCTTTAACGATCAGGTCAAAGCCATTATCGCGATAAAAGAACGTCACATCGGTGAGCGATAACTGACTGTCATTTACAGCAATACCGGTAACGCCCTCGGCACCGCCGCCCCGCAATTTCAGGGTTGAGCCCAAGGTATAAAATGCACGAAAATTACCAAAGCTCTTATCGCTACCGGCCATTTGAATGTTACCCACACTCAATACTTGCGGGCTGGCTTGATGTTTAATTTGCAGCTGATCACCGACAACATCAATAGTGTGCGTAGAAACCGATGAGCCTGATTGTGGCTTATTACTTACACCTTTGAGACTTAGCGTTTGGCCATCTTGGCTGTAGTCAACATTGGTATTGGCCCCACCCCAGCCGCCACCGGTAATTTCGAGAGTAATACCATTTTGACCAGAAACGCCGGATAACGACGCATCATCCAGTGACTGCATCGCTTGGGCTAAAGGGCTAATCAGCAAGGGTAATAATAAATAACCACGCATCAGCAAGTTCCTCAATTGGTTGGAAACACCAGGACATTGCCCTGCATGCGGATGCTGCCGTCGATCTTGGCCGAGAACACATTGGTCTGCTGGAATGTCGCATCACGATCTACCGCACCCACGGCGTTATTACGCCACTCTCCCTTGTTCGCTACGGCAAAGGTGAAGCTGGTATCTTTAAACTTAACCTCGTTGGGCAAACCGAACTCTAAGACATCTTGATTAAAACCCAGCCCATCACCCGAAAAACCACTGTTCACGAGCCGAGTACGCAGCGTTAGCCCTTCAAAACTGAAAATACCTTTTATGTTGTCCAGTACGTACCAGCCGCCATTTAGCGCAGAGTTTATAGCCACCCGCAGCCCGCAGCTTTCCGGCGTGCTTGAGCCCGGGGTAGCGCAACTGCGCTGACCCGCCGTCCAACTGGCGGCATTGGTGGTAGTCGGTGTGCTCCAGAGCGGCCCACCGTTTTTATTGATACTGAACTCACCGGACAAATACACACCACCTTGGCCGCTCTGCTGGCTCAACTCATCATCCTGCAGAGGCCGCAGTTCGGCCCAACTGTTCAGTGAACAAGCCCCCAACACCAGGAGCAACATGCTCTTAGAGATCATGGCTGGTTACCTTTAAATAGTTAAAGCTGAGGCCACCCAAGGTGTTGCTGCCAAAGTTGTACCCGCCAGTCGGCACCTGCCCAGGACCGGGTCTAGTGCCGCCGGCGTTAAGGTTGTCGATGATCAGATTGGTCCGCGGCGCATTGGCATAGAAATCATCGGCGCGCGTCCTGCCAACGCCACTGCGGGTATCGACGGCAAGGGTCGGATTGCTTGGGTCGCGCACCGGATTGGGCAGTTCCAACACAAATTGGCCATCGCTCGACACATTGAACAACAGCGGCTGGGTCTTGCCATAACCCAAGGCCAGATTAGCCATGAAGTTGGTTGCGTAGTAGGTACGCTCATTCTGCAATGCAGCTGTGGTGCAGTTCACACCGCCCTCTGCACAAGACATGATCTCCAGAGTTTTTGCGAAGATATTCACCCGCGCCTCGCCAACCAGCTGCGCGCGTGAGCCATCACCCCATAAGCGCAGATAGGAGCCATCCATTGCCAGCTCGCCGATATCCACATTGAGAATGTCGGTGCGCCCACCCGGTATGACGTTAAAGTCAAAACGTACGCCCATATCGACTTTCTCTGCGGCGCGACTGGAACAGTTACTGCCCGCCGCCGCAAAACCCGCGATACAGGGTTGTCCACCTGCGTCATTGGGGGCTAGGCGCTCTGGAAAAGTGAAACCAAGCACAGCCACATTGCTCGGCGCGGTCTGGATCGACTGCTGCTCACCTGTCGGCGCCCAGTAATGGACAGTCGTATTAACGCCATCCACCTTGACGACCTTGCTCCCTAGCGCCCACTTCTCACTCAAGGTGAGTATCTGCTCGCCCTTGTCCAGACTGAGGGTAAAGGGGTGATTAAGCCGGCCAATGGTTACTGGATTAAGGTTTGCGCCTTTATTGCTGCCAGTAGCCCCCAGATAAAACTCTTTAACCGAGATCGGCACATTCTGGCCACTGGTGTTGGTAATGTCGTTGATGGTGATAGTGGCTTGGCTCGCATCCATCAGCACTTGCTCCAGCACTATGCCGATACCAGCACCTTGCACCTCAGACAGCTGCTCGTCAGCAAGGGCTACCAACTCGGCCCGAACACCAGCAGCACTCAAAACGCCCAGTAACAACAGAGCAAGACGCATGTTTAGCACCCCGCGCTCGCAGAGCCCAAACAGGTATCCACCCGATTGATACCGTTTAACGCTTGAGCAAAGTCAACTTTAATCGGGGCTACCAAGTTGCCATCGGCGTCTTTGAACTTGGGCAGGTTCAGATAAGCACCGGCCAACGCGGTCTTATAGTCCCCGCTGTCCATGTCTTTCCACGCCACTGCTTGGGTCTGCAATGAGATAAAGAACCCTTTAGCTGAGCCCTCGATCTTCTGGGTGTTCGCGATATCAGCAATAGCCATGTTGCCCACCTGTAACGACTTGAAATTTGCCAAGGGGAAACAGGTGTCAATCCCGAGGACAGCACAGTTATTAGAGGCAAACACACCCAGCAGCGCATTAGTAAATCCGCCTAGACAGCCGCTCTTGCAGTTAAGACCATCACCATTTTTGATGCCCGTATGCGTTGCTCGAATAGAGTCCGCAAGACCTGCTGGGGTAACCAACTCTGCCTCGGC
>JBBKVZ010000073.1:0-10215 GCA_037968715.1 Pseudomonas sp. | reverse complement strand
ACGTCGACGTATTCGCAGCCACCGTAGTAACGCTTGCCCGGATAACCTTCGGCGTACTTGTTGGTGAGTACCGAGCCTTGGGCTTCCATCACCGCGGGGCTGGTGTAGTTTTCTGAGGCGATCAGCTCAATGTGCTCTTCCTGGCGCTGAGCTTCTTGCTCCATGGCGGCAAACAGGTCGGCGTCGAAGTTGGCGAGCGTCAAATCACGGCTGAACATGGCAATCCCCTGAGAAAATCAGTTGAGAGGTTTAATTTGGGGGCAGATTCTAACCCAAAATCCGCTCGCTGGCATATGCGGCGCAGTCATGTGCAGGACGAGTGGGATTCATCTTAGCTGTTGGCCGGGCGCGTTGCGCCGGCCAGCGACCGGCCGCCCAACGGGTAAGGCCGACTCGCGTAGGGTTTACTCGCCGCAGGCAGTACGCCACCGGCACACCGGCGTCTGTGTTGGTTGTTTAATGGCGGACTGTTCGCTGCGCTCCTGAGTCCACCCTACGCCCGCCCTGCGTTTTGCTTTGGTAATCGAGGTCTTGCGGTCAACTCAACATAAACAGTGTGGCGCCACTGAATTGCGCGGTGAACTGTGCGGCGGGCATCGGCTTGCCGAGCAGGTAGCCTTGGATTTCGTCGCAACCCTGGTCACGCAAGAAGTCCAGCTGCGCTTGGGTTTCTACCCCTTCAGCGATTACCGCCAGTTTCAGGCTGTGGGCCATGGCGATAATAGCGCTGGCAATCTGCGCATCTTGTTCGCCGTCGGGCAGGCCGTCGACGAAGCTACGGTCAATCTTTAGCACGTCGATGGGGAACTGCTTGAGGTAGTTGAGGGATGAATAGCCGGTGCCGAAGTCGTCAATGGCGATGCTGACCCCCAAGCGCTTGAGGCGCGCCAAGGTGTGCAGGGCCTGCTCGATGTCCACCATTAAAATGCTTTCGGTCAGTTCCAGCTCTAGCGACGCTGGGGCAATGCCGCTGGCACTGATGGTCTGGGCCACACGCTGGTCAAGTTGGCCGGTACTAAATTGCCGGGCCGAGAGGTTGACCGAGATTTTTGGCAGACGCACTTCGCCGCGCTGCCAGACCATAAATTGTCGGCAGGCCTCGGCCAACACCCAGTCGCCGACTTCGACCACCAAGCCAAGCTCTTCCAACACGCCAATAAACTCGCCCGGCGCCACCAAACCACGGGTTGGATGCTGCCAGCGCAGCAAGGCTTCGGCGCCGGTTAAACGCGTGCCGTCGCCATTGAACTGCGGCTGATAGTGGAGCAGGAACTGGCCCTGCTCCAAGGCATGGCGCAAATCACTTTCTAGTTCTAGGCGCTCGAGGGCGCTGGCGTTCATCTCGGCTTGGTAGAACTTGAAGTTGTTCTTGCCGCGCTCTTTGGCGTGGTACATGGCGGTGTCGGCGTTCTTCATCAGTTGGCTGAGTTCTTGGCCGTCTTGCGGGCTCAAGGCTATGCCGATGCTGGCGCTGATGAAAAACTCGCGTCCCTCCAAGATGAATGGCTGGGCGAGGCGGGTGAGAATTTGCTCGGCGACATGAATGGCTTGGTTGAGTGCGCCTTCGCGGGTGCTGCGCGACTGTAATAACAAGGTAAATTCGTCGCCACCCATGCGTGCCACGGTGTTGTCTTCACTGACGCAGCCGAGCAGGCGCTGGGCCACTTCTTTGAGCATACGATCGCCGGCAGCATGACCGAGCGAATCGTTGATTGGTTTGAAACGGTCCAGATCGAGGAACATCAGCGCCACCCACTGCTGATTGCGCTCGGCATGCAGCAGGGCGTTATACAGGCGGTCCTGAAATAGGGTGCGGTTTGGCAGCATCGTCAGGGCGTCGTAATAGGCCAAACGGTGAATGCGCTGTTCGCTGGCTTTGCGCTCGCTGATGTCGCTGAAAAACGCTACATAGCTGACTAAGTCACCTTCGTCGTCCATCACTGCGGTGATGCCGACCCACGCGGGATAATCATCGCCATCTTTGCGCTTCAAACGCACTTCGCCTTCCCAGCTGAGCTGGTGGCGCAGTTGCTCGCGAATAAAGCTCAGGCGCTCGCTAGTGGGCGGTTCGCTGGTTAGCCGCGTGGGTAGTTGATCGATCACCTCTTTGGCGCTGTAGCCACTGATGCGGCTGAAGGCTTCATTAACTTGCACGATATAACCGGCCGGGTCCGAGACTAAAATGGCCGCCGTCGAGTGCTCAAATACCGTGGCCGCCATGCGCAGCTCTTTGGTTGCTTGACGTTGCTCGGTGATATCGCGAGCGACGCCCAGTAAGCCTTCGAACCGCCCGTATTCGTCCCACATCAACGAGAGGTGCAGCTCCATCGGGATCTTGCGGCCGTCGCCGCGCAGGGCATCGAAGAGGAACCTTTGCGCCGGTAACTCTTTACGCAGTTTAGCCAGCATGCGTGGTTCGTTAAGAGCCTTGCGCAGCTGGTTAAGTAAGCTGTGGATGGGGAGCATTTGGCCGTGGCTGGCAGCCATAGCAAAGAAGGAGTTCTGCATAACCCATTGACTGTCGTAGCCAAGCACGGCGTCGACGGAGGGGCTGACATAGTTAAGCTGCAGCTGTGGATTGGTGGAAAAGATCACATCGCTGGTGCTTTCTGCCAGCAGACGATAGCGCCGCTCGCTCTCGCGCAGGCGTTCACTGGCCTCATTTTGTGCGGTAACGTCTTTGGCAATGCCCATGAGTCGGCTGACCCGGCCGTCTGCATCGCGGCTCAGGGCTTGTTCGCGGATCTCAAACCAGTGCCAACTGCCATCGCGATGGCGCCAGCGCAGTTGGCACTCCAGCAATAAACCGTCGCCCACCACCTGCTGCAAGCTGCGCATGCGCAGGTACAACTCTTGATCGTCTGGGTGGAGGATTTTCTCCCAAATTTTGCTGCCTATTTGGCGCAGTTCGGCCTTGCTGTAACCCAAGTGCGGGCCCAAGCGATTGTTACTGAACATCACCCGCTTGCCTGGAATGTCATGCACGTACAGGGTGTCGGGCAGGGCGTTGACTACATCCGACCAGAAGTTTTCCCGCTCCAGCAGGGACAGCTCAATGCGTTTGCGGCTGGTGATGTCGTTAATGCTGAGGGTGACGGCGTGATAATCCTCTATCCGCTCGGGCAACTGCATGAGCACCCACAGATAGCGCACATGACCTTGCGCCGTGCTGATACGGCTTTCGGCCTCGAGTTGGCGCTGACCGCTGAGTAGGCAGCTAATAATTTGCAGGCGTACGCCGTGATCACTGAGCGGGGTGCTGCCGACCAACAGTTGCCAAGCCTCTTGGGCGCTCTCGACGCCCAGCAGGCGTTGTGTGACTTGGTTGATTTCACTGATGCGCAGGCGTTGCAGTAGGGCGTCATGCTTGTTTGGGTTGTGCTGCAACCACTGCTGCAAACCTGCGAGGTCGTGCAAACCGAGCGCCAGCAAGTAGGCGTGCAGGTCGGCTAAGTCGAGTACACAGAGCCCAGTGCCGGTGCCGTCAAAAATGTCTTGATAGCGGCGTTGTGTGACCTGCAAGTTTTGCCGCGCTTGCTGCTCGGTGGTGATGTCGCGCAACACCCAAACATAGCCTTGCGAACTGTGTTGAATGTTCAGCGCGCTGCGCGCAAGGCTAAACAAGCGCAGCTGGCCTTCGCTGCTAAATTCGACCTGATGCTCTACGGTTTTCTCGCTCTGCTTGGCGGCGTGTAGTAATAGCGGATCAAGTCCCGGCAGCAAGTCGTATAAATAGCGGCCGTGAGCTTGTTGGCTGGTGCGCTCGAGAAGTTTTTCGGCTTGCGGGTTGAGGTAGCTGATTCGGCCGTTGCTGTCGGTCAGAATGACCCGGTCCTCAATTGCTTGCAGCGCCGTTGCCGCTTGGTCCAACTGTTGCCGAGAGTGGCTGTTAAGGGCGCGTAAGCGGCGCAACTCGCGCTGTAAAACAAACAGGCCGAATAGCGTCAGCAGGGCAAAGAAAATGAACAGCGCTAACTTGCCGGATAATGATGAGAGCAGTTGCCTGCGCACCTGCTCAGTGTCCAGCAGGCTGCGCACTTGCCAGTTACTGTGCGCCAGCTCGCGAATACTGATGCTCTGCACTGCGTCGCCATGCTGCGCCTGTGCCTGCTCAGCGTTACCGGCAATCAGCCGTTGGCTTCCCGACTCTTCTAAGCGCCAGAGCAGGTCGGCACTTTGATGCTCATATAGAAAACGGTTCAATACAGTGGGTGCCACGCGGGCCACCCAGTAACCGCCGGGGCGGACGTTGTCGGGTTGGCGCATGAGCACATACAGCGGGCCGTCAGGAGTGGGGCCACGGCTGATGAAATAGTTTTGTCCGGCACTTTTGCCGGGCAACTGGGCAATGTAGTCGGCATCGCGGGTGTCGTTGGCTGTGTCAGCCATAGGCCCGCCTTGGCGGTTTAGCCAGACCAAACTGAGTAGGTCTGGGAAGGCAGTATGCAACTGCGCCACTAATACCGTGCTTTGCTCACCGGGCGCTGGGCGCAGAGCATGCTGGCGCAGTTGCTCAAGTGCGGCCTGCACGTTGAGTTCAACGCGCAGCGCGAATTGCCCGCTAAGTTCCACGCCATAGTTGAGGCTGCGTTGTTTTTGCTGCTCGAACTGTTGGTGATATTCGCTCTGCAGTTGCCAGAACATCAGCGCGAGCATCAGCACTGGCAAGGTCAGTAGCAGCGCTTTGAAGAGGCCACGTGAAGGCTCGACGCGCTGGCCGTCAGTTATCAAAGGGCTATATGGGGTGACGGGTTTTGGCACTTAACGATGTTCCTGCAATAACAACGAGATGGGCAGGTGGCGATGATAACGATAGTCGTCTTAGTCGCGGGGTGCCAAGCATGCCCTGATGCGTATTTTGGTGCCAGCGTGTGCGGCTACTGCGCCGAAGTTGTTGCATCCGTTGCAGGGGCCTGCGCACGGGCTGGTTCAGACAGTGCATTTTGCACCAATACCGGCATCAATGCGGGCGCTGATTTAGTTGGGTGCAACGCGTGCATAGCGGCAAATGTTACCTGGCACCGGCCGACATGCGTGTGGCGCTGTTTGCCCTGTACGGCGCAATCCGGTAATTTTAGCCCCCTGCACGCGCAGCCTTAACCGGTCGGCGGTGTTCCCATTTCTTTCGTCACGGGCAAGTATTCACTTATGGCTCAATACGTTTACACCATGCACCGGCTGGGCAAAGTTGTGCCGCCGAAGCGGGAAATTCTCAAGAATATTTCCCTGTCATTCTTTCCTGGCGCCAAAATTGGCGTGCTCGGCCTGAACGGTTCGGGCAAATCCACTCTGCTGAAAATCATGGCCGGGGTGGATACCGAGTTCAATGGCGAGGCGCGGCCGATGCCCGACCTCAATATCGGTTACCTGCCGCAAGAGCCACAGCTCGACCCGGAAAAAACCGTGCGTGAAGTGGTGGAAGAAGCCGTTAGCGTGATCAAAAACGCGCAAACGCGGTTGGATGAGGTGTACGCCGCCTACGCCGAACCGGATGCCGACTTTGATGCGCTGGCCGCCGAGCAAGGCAAGCTGGAAGCTATTTTGCAGGCGGGCGATGGTCACAACCTTGACCGTCAGCTAGAAGTGGCCGCCGACGCCCTGCGTCTGCCAGCCTGGGATGCCAAGATTGGTGTGTTGTCTGGCGGTGAAAAGCGCCGGGTGGCGTTGTGCCGTTTGCTGCTGTCGGCTCCCGACATGCTGCTGCTGGACGAGCCGACCAACCACTTGGACGCAGATTCCGTGGCCTGGCTGGAGCACTTCCTGCACGATTTTCCGGGCACCGTGGTGGCCATCACCCACGATCGTTACTTCTTGGATAACGTCGCCGGTTGGATTCTCGAGCTCGACCGTGGCGCCGGCATTCCTTACGAGGGCAACTACTCCGGTTGGCTCGAAGCCAAGTCGGCGCGTTTGGCGCAAGAGTCCAAGCAGCAGTCGGCCCACGAAAAAGCCATGAAGGACGAACTGGAGTGGGTGCGCCAAGGCGCCAAGGCGCGTCAGTCGAAGTCCAAGGCACGCTTGCAGCGCTTCGAAGAGATGCAGTCGCAAGAGTTCCAAAAGCGCAGCGAAACTAACGAGATCTACATCCCGGCTGGTCCGCGCTTGGGCGACAAAGTTATCGAGTTCAAAAACGTCTGCAAAGGCTACGGCGACCGCATGCTGATCGACAACCTGTCGTTCAGCATGCCTAAAGGTGCCATCGTCGGCGTGATCGGCGGTAACGGCGCGGGTAAATCCACCCTGTTCCGCATGCTGATGGGCAAAGAACAGCCGGACTCGGGCAGCATCGAAGTCGGCGAAACCGTGCAACTGGCCTGCGTCGACCAGAGCCGCGACGACCTCGACGGCAAGAAAACCGTGTGGGAAATGGTCTCCGACGGCTCCGACCAGATTCGCATCGGCAACTACGAGATCCCTTCGCGCACCTACGTCGGCCGCTTCAACTTCAAGGGCGGCGACCAGCAGAAGTTTGTTAAAGATCTCTCCGGTGGTGAGCGCGGTCGCCTGCACTTGGCGCTGACTCTGAAAGAGGGCGCCAACGTGTTGCTGCTGGACGAACCGTCCAACGACCTCGACGTGGAAACCCTGCGCTCGCTGGAAGAAGCCTTATTGGACTTCCCTGGTGCGGCCATTGTGATCTCTCACGATCGCTGGTTCCTCGATCGCGTCGCCACGCACATCCTCGCTTATGAGGATGATTCGCAAGCGGTGTTCTTCGAAGGTAACTACACCGAGTACGAAGCGGACCGTAAGAAGCGTTTGGGCGAAGCAGCTGCCCAGCCGCACCGTGTACGGCACAAGAAACTGGCCTGATTCAGGCTGGTGGTTTGAAAGAGCGGAGCCTTCGGGCTCCGTTTTTTTTTGCGCTCGTTCCCACGCTCTGCGTGGGAATGCATCCTGTGACGCTCTGCGTCACGACTCTAAAAGCGGACGCGGAGCGTCCTCTGCTGCATTCCCACGCGCAGCGTGGGAACGATCAATTTTGCGGTGTACGCCGTTCAAATGTGGGAGGGGGCTTGCTCCCGATGATGATTTTCCTATTGGTGCGGCACTTGGGTATACGATCCCTTTTAAGGTGCATAAAAAGCCTTTTTTCGGGTTTATTTATATAAAGCGCACCATTTAAATTCACAAATGCGACATTTTGCCCTGTCGCGGTGCGACATGAATTGATAAAGTCCGGGACAAATCTCCTTTAACGACAATAAATTTGCCGAGACTTTTCATGATCGAATCCGTTGAATCCTTCCTCGCCCGCCTCAAGAAACGCGATCCCGACCAGCCAGAATTCCATCAAGCCGTAGAAGAAGTCCTACGCAGTTTGTGGCCGTTTCTCGAAGCCAATCCCCACTACCTGACCTCGGGCATCCTTGAGCGCGTCTGCGAGCCGGAACGTGCGATTACCTTCAGGGTTTCGTGGGTGGATGATCACGGCAAGGTCCAGGTCAATCGCGGGTTCCGTATCCAGATGAACAGCGCCATCGGCCCGTACAAGGGCGGCCTGCGCTTTCACCCCTCGGTAAACCTGGGGGTCCTGAAATTCCTCGCCTTCGAGCAGACTTTCAAGAACTCCCTGACCTCGCTGCCCATGGGCGGCGGTAAGGGCGGCGCGGATTTTGATCCGACGGGCAAGAGCGACGCCGAAGTCATGCGCTTCTGCCAGGCGTTCATGAGCGAGTTGTATCGCCATATCGGCGCGGACGTGGACGTGCCGGCCGGCGATATCGGCGTGGGGGCCCGTGAGATCGGTTTCCTGTTCGGCCAGTACAAGCGCCTGAGCAACCAATTCACCTCCGTGCTGACCGGCAAGGGCATGGCCTATGGCGGCAGCTTGATCCGCCCGGAGGCCACCGGTTTCGGTTGCGTGTACTTCGCCGAGGAAATGCTCAAGCGCAGCGGCCAGCGGGTCGAAGGCAAGCGCGTTGCGGTCTCCGGTTCGGGCAACGTGGCGCAATACGCGGCGCGCAAGGTCATGGACCTGGGTGGCAAGGTGATTTCCCTGTCTGACTCCGAAGGCACCCTGTACGCCGAAAGCGGTTTGACCGAAGAGCAATGGTCGGCGCTGCTGGAATTGAAAAACGTCCAGCGCGGTCGCATCAGCGAACTGGCTGCTCGTTATGGCCTGGAATTCCGCGCCGGCAAAACCCCGTGGGAACTGGCCTGCGACATCGCCCTGCCATGCGCCACCCAGAACGAACTCGACGCCGAAGCGGCCCGCACCCTGCTGCGCAACGGCTGCATTTGCGTGGCGGAAGGCGCCAACATGCCGACCACACTGGAAGCTGTGGATATCTTTATCGAGGCGGGCATCCTGTTCGCGCCGGGCAAGGCATCCAACGCAGGTGGCGTGGCCGTGAGCGGCCTGGAAATGTCGCAGAACGCCATGCGCCTGCTGTGGACTGCCGGCGAAGTGGACAGCAAGCTGCATAACATCATGCAGTCGATCCACCATGCTTGCGTGCATTACGGTGAAGAAAACGGCCGGGTCAACTACGTGAAGGGCGCAAACATCGCGGGCTTTGTGAAAGTGGCCGATGCGATGCTGGCCCAAGGCATCGTCTAAACCTCGGCTTCGACACGCAGCACTTCGATCAATTGATCGCCGACGGGGCGCTTCCACAGCACCTCGTCGCCGACCTGGGCTCCCAGAAGCGCCCGCCCCAACGGCGAGCCCCAATTGATCAAGCCTGCAGTGGCATCAGCCTGATCTTCGCCGACCAACTGAATGCGCTGCTGCTCATCCTGCTCATTGGCAAACGTGACCCAGCTGCCGATCTGCACCTTGTCGGTGGACGTGGCCGGGGCCACCACTTGGGCGCTTTGCACCCGTTGGTTGAAGTAGCGCAAATCCCGCTCAAGGTCGGCTTGGCGCTGTTTGTCGGCTTGTTCGCCTTTTGCGGATTCGGCGCTGTATTCGTGTTGCAACTGCGCGACCTTCGCCTGCAACTGCGCCAAACCTTGTGCGGTGAGACGGTTGGGCTGCTCGCTGACCTGACGCTCCACCGGCTGGTCGGCCTGGGCGGCGGCGTTGTCTTCATTTACAAAAGCTCGACTCATGGCGTTCTCCCTCTATGGAGTTTGGGCCATGTTCGCCGCGCTTTAGTTTCGACGGATGTCTGAAAGCGACCTATTGCGAGCGATAAGCCCTTGCCGCGTCGCGGTCCTTCTCGTGCTGCCAGGCGCGCTCGCGGTCATCCCAGTGATTGTCCTTGTAGTCGCGCAAGTCTTCGTTCTCGCGCATCGCCTTGCACTGGCGGAAACCGTCCTCCCAGCCCTCGGCGTATGTCCGTTCTTTCAGATAACGCGGCACGTTCTTGCGAAACTCGCCGGTGATCACCCCAGCAGCCTGGCGACCGCTGCTGCAACCGTCGTCAAAACCATCGGCAAAGGCCGGTGGATAACCCTTGGCCAGTAAATCCTGATGGGTTGATTGGCAACCCGACAGCCACACCACCGCACACAGCATTACTGCATACCGCCACATTGCGCACTCCCTGGCCGTTTCACGGCTGATAGGGGAAGTCTAGAAGGGGATTCGTTGGGGGGATGTGAAAGGGGTGTGAGAAATGTGTGGAACTCGCAGTGCTTAAGGCGAACGCTCTACCTGTGGCGAGGGAGCTTGCTCCCGTTGAGTCGCGAAGCGGCCCCGATGCTGGCCATTGAGAAAGGTCAGAAAGAACGCTGCGCTTGGATAGGGGCTGCTGCGCAGCCCAACGGGAGCAAGCTCCCTCGCCACAGGGGAGTTATGCCGTCTGGTTTATCGCCAGCGCGGCATGTTCAGCCAACTCTTGCTCGATAAACGCCGCAATCATCGCGCGATACACCTGTTCGGTGACCTCAGGGTTAGCCCCCATCTCGAGGGATAAGTCCCGCACTTTGGTGATGACTTGCTCAACCCGTTGCGGCGCCTTAACGCCATCCGAATCTTTTTTGAAGCGCGCCGCTTGGGATACGTAGCCGCCACGTTCGGCCAGCAGGGTGACGATTTGCTGGTCGAGACGGTCGATGTTTTCGCGGACTTGATCGAGGGTGGTGCAGGTAACGGCCATGTTGATGGAGCTCCTGTTCGGTCGGACAATGCTCGTTCCCACGCTCCGCGTCACTAGTGTCCGGTAAACCATAAAATCCGTTCAAAACCAGAGGTTGCCTTGGGCAGCCTCTGCTTTTTTGCGCTTTTGCCTTCGATGTTCACGATCTTCCACGCTCAAAGGCCGT
>JBBKVZ010000072.1:0-4222 GCA_037968715.1 Pseudomonas sp. | reverse complement strand
CCGAATCCAGACTTTCAGGGTGCATGCCACGAACGCCAGAAGCAGCACTCGACGTATCCATAATCTGATAAAAATCATCGACCAGACTGCGCAGGCCATCTATCCCGCCTGCAGCCTGATAGGAAGCACCATCTACGCCAAAACTCACGGAGTTGTTCATTCGACTCTCTGGACCTCACTGACAACAATCTGACGTTAAGCCAATCTCAATGGGCAAGCAATTAGCAATTAAAATTCCAAACCCCTAAAACGACAAAGCCCGGCTCTTTCGGAACCGGGCTTTGTCGTTGTTTTATATGGTCGGGACGATGTGATTCGAACACATGACCCCTTGCACCCCATGCAAGTGCGCTACCGAGCTGCGCTACGCCCCGACTAGGCGTGAATCTATTTTAGGGTTGCCTAAAACTGCTGAAACTATACCTTAAGCTTTTGAAATGTGGAAGATTTTACAAATTTAGCACACTACTTTTGCAATACCAAAAGTACATCTTCCAACTCAACAATCATTTGATGAATGAGTTGTTTGTATTGGCCTATATCGTCTTTCGAGTCGTCACTGGACATGCGTAAACGCGCGCCGCCGATTGTGAAGCCTTGCTCATAGAGCAAGCCACGAATCTGCCTGATCATCAGCACATCATCACGCTGATAATAACGCCGGTTACCACGGCGCTTCACAGGGTTGAGCTGAGGAAACTCTTGCTCCCAATACCGCAGAACATGGGGTTTAACTGAGCAGAGTTCGCTCACCTCGCCAATAGTGAAGTAACGCTTACCGGGTATCGGTGGCAACTCGTCGTTATGACTTGGTTCCAGCATAAGCTTCGACTCTGGCTTTCAGTTTTTGCCCTGGACGGAAAGTCACCACACGGCGCGCCGTAATGGGTATTTCCTCGCCTGTTTTTGGATTGCGTCCCGGTCGCTGACTCTTATCGCGCAGGTCAAAATTGCCGAAACCGGACAATTTGACCTGTTCATTATCTTCGAGCGCGTGCCGAATCTCCTCGAAAAACAACTCTACCAGTTCCTTGGCTTCGCGTTTATTCAGGCCTAATTCTTCAAACAGACGTTCTGCCATCTCGGCTTTGGTCAAAGCCCCCATACGCTACATCCTTAACGTCGCGTTGAACTTTTGTTCCAGCAAACTGAGGATATTTTGAATGCTAGCATTCACCTCATCGTCATTAAGAGTGCGCGATGGATGCTGCCAGGTCAAGCCAACCGCGAGGCTTTTTCTATGCGGATCAATACCTTTACCGTGATATACGTCAAATAACTTGAGGTCGGTCAGGTACTCACCAGCGGCAGCACGTACAGCGTCTAAAAGAATGCTGGCAGACAATTCGCGATCAGCCAAGAGCGCCAAGTCGCGACGCACCTCTGGGAAGCGCGACAATTCACTGAATTTTGGCATGCGACCGCTGGCGATCTCAGACAAAACCAACTCGAACAAATAAACCGGTTGATCAATCCCCAAGGTTTTGGCCAACTCAGGGTGCATTGCACCTATGAAGCCGACCAAGCGACCATCGCGCTCGATGCGCGCTGTTTGCCCAGGATGTAAAGCTGGATGCTCACCGGCCATAAAGCTGAATTCATCGGCCGATCCAGCACACGCCAGCAGTGCTTCAACATCAGCTTTTAAATCGTAAAAGTCGACCAATTCGCGGCCATGCCCCCATGACTCAGGCAAACGGCTGCCGCAGATCACGCCTGCCAGCATGGCTTGCTGTTGCAAACCTTCGAGCTGACCGACAAAGCGCAGCCCACTCTCAAACATCCGCACCCGCGGTTGTTGGCGATTTAGGTTGTACTGCAGCGCTTTAACCAAACCCGGCCAAAGCGACGAGCGCATAGCAGCCATGTCTGCAGAGATAGGGTTAGCCAGCATGAGCGGCGCAACACCCGGATTAAACAACTCGAACATCTTCGGATCGATGAAACTGTAGGTAATTGCCTCTTGATAACCACGCGCGACCATCAGTCGGCGTAAAGCTGGCAACTCAACAGCGGCTTCGGCTTTACGTTGCGGAGCCAAACGCGCTTGCGGATAACGCACAGGCAAACGGTTATAACCATGCAGACGGGCTAGCTCTTCAATCAAGTCGACTTCAAGGCTGATGTCGAAACGATGACTTGGCACCGTAACGGTCCACTGACCAACGCCATTAGCGGCGACACCCAGACCCAAGGCGCTCAGCAGGCGCTCAATTTCGCTGGCATCCATCGTCATACCGAGCATTTGCTCGATACGCTCATTGCGTAAGGTAATCGGCGCAATATTGGGCAAATGTGTTTGGCTAGCCACTTCGATAATCGGCCCAGCTTCACCGCCCACAATCTCCAGCAGCAAGCCCGTGGCACGCTGCACCGCCTCGTGGGTGAGCTGCGAGTCGACGCCACGCTCAAAGCGATGCGAAGAGTCGGTGTGCAAACCATAAGAGCGGGCCTTGCCTGCCAAGGCGATCGTGTCGAAGAAGGCCGCTTCTAGAAACAAGTCGCAGGTTTGCGCGGTACCACCACTGCTTTCACCGCCCATTACTCCAGCAATCGCTAAGGCGCGGCTGTGATCGGCAATTACCAGGGTGTCCGCACGCAGAGTGACTTCTTGGCCACCGAGCAGGACTAACTTCTCGCCCTCCTCGGCCATGCGCACGCGGATGCCGCCATTGATCTGTTTAAGGTCAAACGCATGCATCGGCTGGCCAAGTTCAAGCATTACGTAGTTGGTAATGTCGACAGCGGCATCAATACTGCGCACATCAGCACGGCGTAAACGCTCAACCATCCACAACGGCGTCGGGCGCGACAGGTCAACATTGCGTATCACGCGCCCTAAGTACCGCGGACAGGCCTGCGGGGCCAATACTTCAACTGGTAGCTGCACATCGTGAGTTGCCGCGATAACAGGCACCTGTACACGCTCAACTGAGCTTGCATAAAGCGCACCCACTTCACGCGCCAAGCCGGCAAGCGACAAGCAATCGCCGCGATTAGGGGTGAGGTCGACTTCAATACTCTGGTCATTCAATTGCAGATAGACACGAATGTCTTCGCCAACAGGCGCATCGAGCGCTAACTCAAGCAAACCATCATTTTCTTCACTGATCTGCAGTTCGGCGGCCGAACAGAGCATGCCATTCGACTCAACGCCGCGCAGCTTGGCTTTTTTAATTTTGAAGTCGCCCGGTAACTCAGCGCCAATCATTGCAAACGGGATTTTCAGGCCGGGGCGCACGTTTGGCGCACCACACACCACCTGAAAGGTCTCACTGCCATTACTGACTTGGCACACACGTAGTTTGTCTGCATCAGGGTGCGCTTCGGTACTGATCACCTCACCCACTACGATGCCCGAGAATGCGCCGGCAACCGGGGTCACGCTATCGACCTCAAGGCCTGCCATGGACAGGCGAGCAACCAGCTCTTCGCTGAGAACTTGCGGGTTAACCCAGGTCCGCAGCCATTGTTCGCTAAATTTCATCCCGCTCTCCTAAGCGCTCAGCCGTGGCCGCCGCACTTGGTCATGTCTGGTAAAAACTGCTTCAATGGTTTTCAGCAACTGCCAACGCTACCAGCCATACCGCATTAGCAGTACAGGCCGTTGGCAGGCTAAAAACCCATTCAACTAACGAAATTGCGCCAGAAAACGCAGGTCGTTATCAAAGAACAGCCGTAAGTCATTAACGCCATAACGCAACATAGCTAAACGCTCGACACCCATACCAAAGGCGAAGCCTTGATACTTCTCGGGATCAATGCCAGACATTTTCAATACGTTTGGGTGGACCATTCCGCAGCCCATCACCTCAAGCCAGCCGGTTTGCTTACAGACACGGCAACCCTTGCCGCTACAGATCACGCACTGCATATCAACTTCTGCAGACGGCTCTGTGAACGGGAAGAACGAGGGGCGAAAACGCACGCCTAAATCTTTTTCGAAGAACACCCGAAGAAACTCTTCGATAGTGCCCTTGAGATCGGCAAAACTGATGTTCTCATCAATCAACAAACCCTCAACCTGATGAAACATCGGCGAGTGAGTGATATCTGAGTCGCAACGGTACACACGCCCCGGACAAACGATACGGATTGGCGGTTGCTGATTTTCCATGGTCCGCACCTGAACAGGCGAGGTATGGGTGCGCAGCAGCATATTGGCATTGAAGTAGAAGGTGTCATGCATTGCCCGCGCCGGATGATGGCCAGGAATGTTGAG
>JBBKVZ010000071.1:0-3899 GCA_037968715.1 Pseudomonas sp. | reverse complement strand
GGGGGGCGCTGAAGGTCATTTGCTTGCTGAGGATGATGTCGGTGAAGACCCGAGTGTCGATGTCGAGTAGATCGCGTGATCGCTCGGCGAGCGACGGCTCGTTCGGGTGGCCGATGGCGGCCATGCGCACGGAGTCGTTTTGGAACAGGCCTTCAATAACCTGCATGCCCATCTCGCGGTCGAGGCTGTACACCGCTTGGGTTGAGGGGTCACTGAACATCGCGAGAATACGCTGGGCGTCAGTGGCCACCACTTGCCGGGTTTTGTACACGTCAAAAACAATTTGCGCGCAGCTCAGCACCACGCCGACGACCAAGGCGGAGAGCAGGACTACGCGTAATAGTTTCAGTGAGAGGCTGTATTTGAGGTCAAGCTTCAAATGGCAATTCCTTGGTCATTGCGTAGAACTTTACTGGTACTGAGTATTGGCAAAGTCTAATCAATCGTCAAAGGCTCATTCTTGCTTGACCCTTATCGGTACGTCTGTGGGTGGTTGCCGTTAAGTTCCATCACGGCTGTGGCTAGCGTGCATATTGAACGGTGCAACTGAGTGACTGAGTGAGTGAGGCCAGAATATAAGCGCTGCAATATGCCGCTTCAAGGTAACGCTTTGACTTCGAATGATTGTATGGCCAAGCCTTGTTGGGCACGAAAGCTTTCCATGTCGAACATGGTGCAGATCTCTTGGATTTCGCCGCACAAGTTGAGGCTCCAAAAAGCCATGGCTGAAATACTCAGCACTTTGTCGCTGGGCAGATAGCCCATCGCGGGTTTTTCAATGGTGCCAATCAGAGTGCACCAGGTCACCACCTTGTGGCCCTCGGCAATACACTCTTCAACCACCACTTCTAGGTCGGGCACGGCGCTGCGTATGTCCAGCACCAGCGCCGAGAAGCCGGCACTGTTTAGTTGGCTCCCGATAAATGAGCTTTTGTAAGTGAAATCTTTACTGTGTAGGCGCTGGCTAATGGCTAGGTGTCCGCGGTTCCATGACAGATCGATATGGGCGCGAACGCGTTTTTTATGCTCATCCAATGACATGTTAACGTCCATTTTTTGTTGGCTAGAGTGTGTCGCCACGCGAGTAACTCTAGCCGTTTTTTTTGTCTCCGGCATGGGTTTAAATGCCGCCAAACGGTTTACTCAACTAGCTCACAACCATCCGCTCAGGCGCAGCGCTTGATAGCCAGCGATGATGGCCAACACGGCAAATGCCGTAGCCGCCACGCGGCGAATCAAGGTCATGGGCAGGCGTTCAGCGGCAAAGTTACCGGCCAGCACCACGGGTACGTTGGCCAATAACATGCCCAATGTTGTGCCAAGAATAACCAACCAAAAATGCGGGTATTGTGCCGCCAGCATGACGGTGGCGACTTGGGTTTTGTCGCCCATTTCGGCGAGGAAAAACGCCACCACTGTGGTCAGGAACGGACCGTAGCGCTTCAGGCCGCTGGCTTCGTCATCGTCCAAGGTGTCAGGAACCAAGGTCCACAGGGCTACGGCAAAGAATGCGGCGGCCAGTATTGCGCTCAAGATAGCCGGGGAGAAGAAACTCGCCACCCAACTGCCGACGGCACCGGCGGCAGCATGGTTGGCGAGGGTGGCGACAACGATGCCGGCAATGATCGGCCAGGGTTTGCGAAAACGTGTGGCCAGTAGCAAGGCCAGTAATTGGGTCTTGTCGCCAATTTCAGCGATGGCAACGATGCCGGTGGGCACCAAGAGAGAGTCAAGCATGGAGGTTCCTCAGGGGCGGGTTGACGGATTTCTATGACACATACGACCTTCCCGCCCCGGGTGAGGTGTACGTGTCATAGGTCTGGTCAAACCACCGGCCTGAAAGCTCAGGCTTGGGTCGCAGTCGCCATGGTCGGTGGACCAAGTATGTTGACGACTGCCTGCCAGCTAGGTTGGATGAAAGCGACTGTGCTCGGTTTTCATTCAACCTAGAACCGCCGAAGTAACCCGGCGCTGGCGAGAGATTACTCCCCTAGGACGGCGCGCATTTTGCCCGAGCTGCGTTCGGGCGACAAGGCGCTTTTAGTTCGCGCGGCATTATGCCGCGTTAATCAATAGCGGCGGCTGGGGTCTTTGGGCTCGCGTGCGCGGCGTGGCTTAGCTGGCGCAGCCTGACGTTTGGCTTGGTATAGATGAAAGCCATCGCCGGTGCCTAGGGTCACGCAGGGGCCAAGATGCTCCTCGATCAACGGTGGGTATTTTAGAAAGCTGTTGGCTACTAGGCGCAACTCGCCACCCGGTTTCAGATGTTGCGCGGCTTGGCGCAATAGGGTTTCGGTGGCTTGGTATTCGGTGTGAATGCCTTGGTGGAACGGCGGGTTGGTGAGGATCGCATCCAGCTCCAGAGGGGCAGCATTAATGCCGTCTCCACCGATTACTTCGGCCTCCAAGTGGTTGGCCGCCAGAGTCAGCCGACTGCTTTCTAGGGCAAAGGCGTCAACGTCGAGCATGCTCACTCGGCTTTGCGGGTAGCGCCGTTTCAGGGTGGCGCCGAGCACGCCGGCACCACAGCCAAAGTCCAGCAGATGACCTGCCGGCAGGTTATCCAGCTGTTGCAGCAACAGGGCGGTGCCGCGATCCAGTCGGCCATGGCTGAATACTCCCGGCAAACTGATGACCTGAAGCGGGCCGTCGGCTAGGGGCAGTTCATAACGCTGGGCCAGTGCATGCAAGTCGGGTGCGGTCGGAGCGTGGTCGATATGCACTTGCCAGAGTTGGCAATGGCGGGCGCTGTCGAGCTTGCGCGGCTTGCCGAAGCGCTCCAATTGTTTGGCGGCGCGCTCGATACCGGCGCGCTTTTCACCGACTAGAAATAGCTCTCGACCGGCCAAACGTGCTGCTAGGGCGTGCAGTAAGTAATCGCACAGCTCGCGGGACTTGGGCAAAAACAACACCGCCGCCTCGAAGTCGCGCGCCGGTGCTTTGATATCGAACTGGCAGCGCTCAACAAAGCGTGTGCTCAGGGTGGCGTGCTCGCCAACATGCCAGCTCCAGCCATGGGCCGCCGGTAATTGTGCGAGTAAATCATCGGCCGGCAAACCGGCGAGCAATAGATTGCCGGTGAATAAGGCGGGCTGACGGAGCAGTACTTCGCTACGCGGGTCCATGGCAGAACTCCTATGGGCTGGAAAAAAGCGTGCAGAAAAAGCCGCGCAGCTTAGCCGACCTGCCGCCGTGGCGCACCGCTGAAATAACCAGCGGCGTTTTCTGCCAACTGCACAACGATACGCTGGCGCGCCTCGCGACTGCCCCACGCGCAATGCGGGGTGATGATTAAGCGGGGAATATCCGCTGCCAGCAGTGGGTTGTCCGCACTTGGTGGCTCGACACTGAGTACGTCAAAGGCGGCGCCGCCCAACTGGCCAGCGCGCAGAGCTGCGGCCAATGCGTGTTCGTCGACCAAGCCTCCGCGTGCGGTATTGAGTAGAAATGCCGTCGGTTTCATTGCCGCCAATTGCGCCGCGCCGATCATGTGCTGGGTCTGCTCGTTGGCGGGGCAGTGCAGGCTCAATACATCGACTTGTGGCAATAGCTCCATCAGCGGCAAACGCTCGCTGCGCGTCGGCCGGCCGGGTAATTGGCCGAGCAACACGCGCATGCCAAAGGCTTGCGCCAAGCGCCCCACAGCGCTGCCGAGTTCGCCATGGCCAAGCAGGCCGAGGGTTTTGCCCTCCAGTTCAATGATCGGGTGATCCAGTAAGCAAAACTGCTTGGCCTGTTGCCAGTCTCCTGCCGCCACAGACTTCTGGTAGTCCGCCAGGCTGCCCGCCAAGGCTAGGAGCAACATCAATGTGTGCTGAGCCACCGCTTGCGTGCCGTACGCCTGGCAGTTGCTCACGGTGATGCCAAGGGCTCGCGCGGCCGGCAGATCAACGTTGTTG
>JBBKVZ010000070.1:0-3675 GCA_037968715.1 Pseudomonas sp. | reverse complement strand
CCTAAGGGTTCGATTTTTTGCGCAGCATTGCCGGCCGCCACCACCGTGACCTGCAACGTCTGATCGTCCTCAAGCAACATATTGACGTTCACTTCTTCGCTGCGCATGGCGGGAAACTCAGCGCTGTCGCGATAGTGCACCTCGGCGCGTAACTGGCCCGCCGAGTACTCTTGCAGTAACCGCGCAAACGTTTGCAGGGCGAACACATGGGGCGAATCGAGGGGATTATCGGTGCTGCAAATAAGCGTCAAGGGGGCGGCTTGCACGTGGCTAATCGACCATACACAAGCGGCTAAAATCGACGTTAAGCGGGTAAATCGTAGACCTGAAAATAGCCGACGAACAACAGAGCAACGCAGCAGAGCCAACATAACACTTCACCTAGAGGCTGGATTATCACAGCGTAGTTGAATTCTCTTGCCCCCCTCATTAACACTGCCGAGCATTTATTCCAGTGCTCATAAAATGGCTGCGCTGGCAGGTCGCCAGCCTTGCAGTTAGGCGCTGAGGCCGTGGTCCATGTCCCCGCCAAGAATCACCATCCATCGCGAGAACAGACCGAAAAAAAACCCACTCAGCTAACCGAGTGGGTAAGTTGCACAGGAATGTTTACGGTTGTTGCCGTGCTTATTTTTGGTACTCATAACGGGTGTACCAGTCGGCGGCGATTTGTTTCATATGTTCCTCACCGTCAACGTCGAGGTAGGTGGCATAGGCGCTGTCGCCCACCAGATGCACCTTCAGCCATGAGGTAATCATGGTTTTGAAACGCACTTGCCGGGCTTTGTTACCACTGCCGATCCAATCCAAATGCGTTGCCCCGCGATACGTCGCTAGTGCTCGGGTAATCGCGTTGGGCAAGGTTTGGTAATAGCTGGCCACGCTGGAGGGATTGGCAGTGGTGTCAGAGGCGCCGGCCATCACAAAGGTTTTCGCGGTAATGGCCGGGTAGTTCGGCTGGGTGGCGGTTAAAAACGGTGCCAGTGGCACGGCGGTTTTAATCTGAGTTTTCAGCTCGCCGGCAGCCAGCAATGCGCCGCCACCGCCCATCGAAAAGCCCATGACGCCGAGCTTGCTCACGTCAAGCTTGCCTTTAATCGGTGAGCTGCTGCGGCTCATTTCATTTTTCAGGGTAGTGATCCCGGCCTTGTGC
This sequence comes from Pseudomonas sp., assembly GCA_037968715.1. GTDB lineage: Bacteria > Pseudomonadota > Gammaproteobacteria > Pseudomonadales > Pseudomonadaceae > Aquipseudomonas. Next base: position 2,522 of record JBBKVZ010000070.1, on the reverse strand, counting down.
GCAGTCGCCCAAATGGGCGGCGTGCCGAAGATATTGTTCGGCGTCATGGTGATAACGATAAAGCCTTGCGAGGTCAGGTGGTCAGCCAGCCAATACATTTGGTCTTTGGTGTTGGTGAAGCCACCGGTCAAGGTGGTGGCCGGGTAACTGGCATTTTTCAGGCCGCACGGATAAGACACCCGCGCCGACTGGTAGCCCCATGAACTGATGTTATTGGTGTACGAGCAAATGGTATCGGTGCCGTTAATGGACGGGTCCTGCGGCGCCGCTTGCAGGCCAGTACTGGCCAGCATTAAGCCGACACCTAGGGTCAGGCAAGTGCGTCTAAGGTGGGTGGTAATCGGGTTCGTGGCGATCATGCGGCTCTCCGTTAGTTTTATTGTTATAGGCTGCGTGCAGCAACCTCGAAGGTCGCTGCGTAGCGCATGACCTTGGCTAAAAATAAACCTCGATACGCAGCGCGCATTGAACGAACTTACTGTGTTTGCCGCAGCCCTCAGGGTTTGTGCGGCGGGTCGCGTTCTAGTCCAGCGCGGCCCCAACGAACACCCGCAAACCCGGGTGCAGGCTAAGTGCCGAGGGATGAAAACCGAGAATCTCGCGATAGGTACGGGAAAAATGCGCCGCGTCGGCAAAGCCCGCATGCACTGCCGCCTCGGTTACGCTGCTACCGGTAGTCATCTGCTGAGTGGCACACAGCAAGCGATACCACAGCCGGTAACGTCGAATCGGCACCCCGACTTGGCCCTTAAATAAACTCAATAGGCGTGAGCTGGAGAGGTCAACCTGCTGGGCCAACCAAGCGACGCTGTGATTGTGCAGTTGACTGGTTTTAATCCGCTGAATGGTTTGCCACACCCGCGGATCAAATCTAAACGCCAACTGCCCAGCTGGCCCTGGCGGGTTTAGCAACTGCTGCAGTTGCGCGCACACCTCGAGCGGTGCCGGGGGGTGCTGATAAATGCTGCGAAACGACTGCTGCAACAGCAACTCTAGGCTCAAGTCGTAAGCCGCACCTTGCTCGCGACGCTGCGCCAGTTGCAGCAACACCGCATGGTCAAAACCACTGACATCGAGATGACAATCGGCGACCAAGCCACCGCCGGTGTCGACCTGTCCCTGCCATCCCACGGGCAGCAATAGGCTCCGGCTGAAACAGTCGAGCGTTTGGGTTTTCTCGCGAAAGCGAATTTCGCCGGCCAAGCTCACCAGCAAGCGTGAAGCAACCAGCGACAACTGCGCCGGTGAGCGCAGCGGACCAAGATACAGGGTGCGCTTATCCCAGAGATAAAGCAGCGCGGGCAGCGTGGGTTGGCAGATGAACATAGCGACATCTTCCGGCGGCGGGGCCGTCGGTATAAGCCGCACCACACGGCAAGACTTGTAAGAACCACTGATATTGACTGGCTGAATGAACCCGCTGCAGTCACCGCTATGATGGCCTGCTGCGGGTGCAGCCTAGACTTGCTGCAACAGCCCCTCACTGAGCCATTGTTTAAGCCAACCGGCGGCCTTGGCTGGGGCGAGCTCGCCATGCGCGGCGAGTTGCTCGCACAGTTCGGCGAAGTTCCAGCCGCTGTCGCACATACCTAACAGGGCACTGGCTTCGTCACTGGCAACACTGCGGTAGTGGCAAACCAGCTGATGGCGCCAGAGCACACACAGGGTCGGCTCAGCTAAACGCGTGCTGGGCGGAAACTCGGCTTCGGCTTTAGCCGCTTGCCAAAGTGCCACGCTGTTGTAGTGCAACGGCAAGCGCTGCACACAGGGCAGTAGTTGCACCTGTAAACCCGGCCATTCGGCCGCCGGTAATTCGGCCATTTGCTCGAGGCTCAGCGGTGTACCGGGCAGTGCATCGAAGGCCAGGGTAAAAGCCCACTCCAGTTGCGCCAACTCGACCAAGGGCGCGCCGTGCTCGGGGGCGAAGCGCTGCTGGATAAATTCGGCAAAGCGTTCGCCCAGCCAGCGCAGGCTAAAGTGCCGCGAAGGGTAGGCGGCTAAGTAGGCCTGCACTAAGACGGCAAACTCATCATCACCTAGCCAGTAATGCACGGCGGGAAAGTCGTCACGCATCACCCCAAGCAAACGGGCGCGGTAGGCATGGCGATAGATCTGCAAACCTTGGTTAACCGAGAGCGTCGGGCTGCCGAGCAAGCTGGCCTGCAAAGCGGCATTCGGTTGCGCATCGGCACCGAGTAAATAGGCCTCAACAGCCAACTGCCAGTCATTTAGGCGCATCGGCTGCGGGCCTCTAAAGTGGCGTTACCCAGCTCGCGGGCCTTGTGCAACTCGGCCAATAACTCGCTAAACGGCGGGAAATTATCATCCCGTTCGATCATGGTGGAAACCGGCCCCAAGTACGCCAAGGTGCGCTGATACAACTGCCAAACCGGATCACAAATCGGCTGATCATGGGTGTCGATCACGTAGTCGCCATAATCGGTATGCCCCGCCAAGTGGATTTGCCGAATGCGCTGCGCCGGCAGACCACTGATAAAACTCCAGGGGTCGAAATGGTGGTT
>JBBKVZ010000069.1:0-4543 GCA_037968715.1 Pseudomonas sp. | reverse complement strand
GCCCGTGGCCAATAACCAAGGTGATGACGGCCGGATCAAAAACCGTCGAGTCGAGGTTTGGGTTTACTAAGCCGTTATTCGTCCAATAACAGCAAAAAGCCGAGGCCCGCATCTAGCGGGCCTCGGCTTTTTTATGGCGTAGTTAACGCCAGCGCAGACTTACCGCGCCATGTACTTACCAATCTCAAACTTACCAATCGCCATACGGTGCACTTCGTCCGGGCCGTCGGCCAGGCGCAAGGTGCGTTGCATGGCGTACATATAGGCCAGCGGGAAGTCGTTGGAAACGCCGGCGCCGCCATGAATCTGGATGGCGCGGTCGATTACCTGCAAAGCCACATTCGGCGCAACTACCTTAATTTGGGCGATTTCGCTGGCGGCAATTTTATTGCCAACGGTATCCATCATATAGGCCGCGTTGAGCGTCAGCAGGCGCGCCATATTGATCTCGGTGCGCGAGTCGGCAATCTTGTCGATGTTGCCACCTAGGCGCGCCAGCGGCTTGCCAAAGGCAGTGCGGCTAACGGCCCGCTTGCACATCAATTCCAGGGCGCGCTCCGCCATGCCGATGGAGCGCATGCAGTGGTGAATACGGCCTGGGCCAAGACGACCCTGAGCGATTTCAAAGCCGCGGCCCTCACCCAGCAACACACTCTCGTAAGGCACCCGGACATTTTCAAACAGCACTTCGGCGTGGCCGTGCGGCGCATCGTCGTAACCGAATACCGGCAGCGGACGGACGATTTTCACCCCCGGCGCATCGGTGGGCACCAGAATCATCGAGTGTTGCTGGTGGCGCGGCGCGTCGGGATTGGTCAGGCCCATGAAAATCATGATTTTGCAGCGCGGATCGCACGCGCCGGAAGTCCACCACTTGCTGCCGTTGATCACCCACTCGTCACCGTCGCGCACCGCAGTAGCCTGCATATTGGTGGCGTCCGACGAAGCCACGTCCGGCTCAGTCATCGCAAACGCCGAGCGGATTTCACCGCGCAGCAGCGGCTCTAGCCATTGTTGCTTTTGCGCTTCGTTGGCGTAACGCACCAACACTTCCATATTGCCGGTGTCCGGCGCTGAGCAGTTAAACGGCTCAGGCCCCAGCAAGGAGCGCCCCATGATCTCGGCCAGCGGCGCGTATTCCAGATTGGTCAAGCCGGCGCCGCGCTCGGAGTCGGGCAGAAACAAATTCCACAAGCCTTCGGCTTTAGCCTTGAGCTTTAACTCCTCCATGATTGCGGTCGGCTGCCAGCGGTCGCCGGTGGCTACCTGCTGCTCAAATACCGCTTCGGCCGGATACACGTATGTGTCCATAAAGGCGGTAACGCGTTCACGTAATTGTTGAACCTTGGGGGAGTAGGCGAAATCCATTAGAGCACCTTCGTATTGGCAAATAATTGGGCTGGTAAGGATGCTAGAACAACGTTTAAGATTTATCTAACCTATTTTCACTGTGTATGAACATTCATAAGCCGTATACAGATAGGATGTAGTTTGCCCAGCTTGCGCACTTCAGGAGTTGCTTTCGCATGAATCTGACCAAAGTCGATCTAAACCTGTTTATCGTTTTCGATGCGATTTATACCGAGGCAAACCTGACCCGTGCCGGGCAGATCGTTGGCATCACCCAGCCGGCGGTGTCCAACGCCCTGTCGCGACTGCGCGAGACCTTTAACGACCCGCTATTTGTGCGCACGGCGCAAGGCATGGTGCCCACCCCGATGGCGCAAAACATCATCGGTTCGGTGCGCAACGCCCTGCAACTGCTGCGTGTTTCGGTACAGGAAAGCCGCATTTTCAACCCACTGGAAGCCAACAAAACCTTTCATATCAGCATGACTGACCTAGTGGAAGCCGTGCTGCTGCCACCATTGTTTCAGCGTTTACGCCGGCAAGCACCCGGGGTGCAAATCGAGAGTTTCCTCACCCGCCGGCGCGAAACCACCAAAGAACTGGCGGCCGGGCGCATCGACTTTGCCGTTGATGCACCGCTGAACACCGACTTACAGGTTCGTCACGTCAAGCTGTTTGAAGACCGTTATGTTTGCGCGATACGCAAAGGCCATCCGCTGGCCAAAGAGAAAATCAGCCTGGATGAGTACCTGTCCCTCAGTCATATCCATATTTCCAGCCGGCGCAGCGGCCTCGGCTTAGTGGACTTAGCACTGGGCAAAATGGGCCTGCAACGCAAAGTCGCCCTACGCTCACAGCACTATTTGATGGCCCATGAGGTGATGCAGCAAACCGACATGGCCATGACCGTGGCCGAGAGCTTCGCCCGCCGCCACTCACTGCACGTGGTGGAGCTACCGGTGAACAGCGTACCGGCACAGGAAACCCACCTGTACTGGCACGAAAGCACCGATCAAGACCCCGCCAACCGCTGGATGCGCGAACAACTGATCGAACTCAGCCAGTTAATCGCCGCGCAAGAGCAAAAAGCCTGACCCTGCCTCCAGCTTTGGCGCACAGCGCTGCATGCGTTTGTGCGTCAAAGCCGACTTACTGCTAGATAAAACACATTAGCTATCTGGCCTAACTAACTGTTTTATAAAGAAACAGAACTTTTACGCAACACAGCTAACTGTGCCCCGAGCATTTAGCCGTTCAGCTGCGGATTGACGTTAACGGCAACCTGCTTTACGTTAACGTAAAGGTCACTTGCCGGGCGCGCGCATGAACAATCTCACTTACAGCATTTCTGATCTGGCTCGCGAGCTGGACATCACCACGCGGGCCATCCGCTTTTACGAAGAGCAAAGCCTGCTGACCCCTGAACGGCGTGGGCTTGAGCGCATCTATACGGCCCGCGACAAGGTCTCTCTGAAGTTGATTTTGCGCGGCAAGCGCATCGGCTTCTCGTTGGCAGAATGCAAAGAACTGATCGAACTGTATGACCCGGCCAGCGGTAATCGCCGCCAGCTAGAGACCTTTATGCTGAAAATCGCCGAGCGCCGCGCGCAACTTGAGCAGCAATTACTGGACATCCAGCAGATGCAGTTGGAGCTGGATACGGCCGAAGAGCGCTGCCATGTCGCGTTAAGCGAAACGCCGAAATAACAAGAACTTAGCGTGTAAACCTAATCATAAAAATTAAAGGTGCCAGCATGAGCTACCCCTCCCTGAACTTCGCCTTTGGTGAAACCCTCGACATGCTGCGTGATCAGGTGCGGGCCTTTGCTAACGCCGAAATCGCCCCGCGTGCGGCCGCTATCGACCGTGATAACCAATTCCCGGCGGACCTGTGGAAGAAGTTCGGCGACATGGGTCTGCTCGGCATCACGGTGAGCGATGAATACGGCGGCGCAGGCTTGGGTTACCTGGCCCACGTACTGGCCATGGAAGAAATCAGCCGCGCCTCGGCCTCGGTGGGGCTGTCTTACGGCGCGCACTCCAACTTGTGTGTGAATCAGATCAACCGCAACGGCACGCCGGCGCAAAAAGCCCAGTACCTGCCCAAGCTGATCAGCGGTGAGCATGTCGGTGCGCTGGCCATGAGTGAACCAAATGCCGGCTCCGACGTGGTGTCGATGAAGCTGCGCGCCGAGTTAAAGGGCGACCACTATGTACTGAACGGCAGCAAGATGTGGATCACCAACGGCCCGGACGCTGACACCTATGTGATCTACGCCAAAACCGACTTGGCCAAAGGCGCCCACGGCATGAGCGCCTTTATCGTTGAGCGCGACAGCCAAGGCTTCTCGCGCAGTCCGAAACTGGACAAGCTCGGCATGCGTGGCTCCAACACCTGCGAGCTGGTGTTTCAAGACGTCGAGGTGCCGGTTGAGAACATCCTCGGCGCACTGGATGGCGGGGTTAAGGTGCTGATGAGCGGGCTGGATTACGAGCGCGTGGTGCTCAGTGGCGGGCCGATCGGCATCATGCAGGCCTGTATGGACGTGGTCGTACCCTATATCCACGACCGTAAGCAGTTCGGCCAGAGCATCGGCGAGTTCCAGCTGATCCAGGGCAAGGTCGCCGACATGTACACCCAACTGAATGCCAGCCGCGCCTATCTGTATGCCGTGGCCCAAGCCTGCGACCGGGGCGAAACCACCCGCAAAGACGCCGCCGGGGTAATCCTCTACACCGCCGAGCGCGCCACCCAAATGGCCTTGGATGCGATCCAGATTCTCGGCGGCAACGGCTATATCAACGACTTCCCCGCCGGGCGCTTGTTGCGCGACGCCAAACTCTACGAGATTGGCGCCGGCACCAGCGAAATCCGCCGCATGCTGATTGGCCGCGAGTTGTTTAACGAAACGCGCTGATTGGGTGCCCGCGTTCGCGGGAATGGCGGTGTATGACGCGCCTCTCCGCGAGCAAGGCGTAGGGAGGGAAACGGCGGAGCCTTTCCCACCGGCTCGGCGCAAGCCCAAACACCGCGGTCGGTGTGCCAGACAAAGCGTAAACCACACATCCTGGCAGCACCGCGTAAACCACACATAGCTGGACAAGCACCGCGTAAACCACACATTGGTGGCCAAGCAGAGCGTTGACCACCCTACGGAGTTCACTTGATGGCTATTTTGCACACTCAACTCCA
>JBBKVZ010000068.1:0-3042 GCA_037968715.1 Pseudomonas sp. | reverse complement strand
CACGCGGTGGGCATTGGCGCGGTCAAGTACGCCGACCTGTCCAAGCATCGTTCCAGCGACTACAGCTTTAACTTCGAACAAATGCTCAGCTTTGAAGGCAACACTGCGCCGTACTTGCTCTACGCGTACACCCGCGTAGCCAGCGTGTTCCGCAAATTGGAGCGGTCGATGGATGGCGCCTTAGACGGGCAAATCCACCTCGAAGCGGCGCAGGAAATTGATCTAGCCGCTAAGCTGGCGCAATTCGCCGAAGTGCTCAATAACGTTGCCGACAAAGGCACCCCGCATATTCTTTGCACCTACCTGTATGAGCTGGCTGGATTGTTCTCCAGCTTCTACGAGCACTGCCCAATTATCACTGCCGCCGACGCCGCCAGCCAACAAAGCCGCCTACGTTTAGCCGCTCTGTGCGGTCGTACGCTTAAGCAAGGCCTTGAGTTGCTGGGCCTGCAAACCCTGGAGCGCATGTAACTTGGCCGCAAAAAAACCAGCCGCAAAACGCGGCGCCAGCCGCTATCAAGCGCCCGCCAAACAGCCAATACCCGGTTGGGTGTGGCTGGTGTGTGGCTTGCTGATTGGCGCTTTTGTAGTTTTCTTAACCAAGCTTGAGCCCGGCCGCGACAACATTAAGCGCGACAAACCAGAAGCCACTCGCTCGGCGACAAAAACGCAGAACAAAAATCCGCCCATCACCACCACGCCCGCGCAAGTAAAGCCAAAGTACGACTTCTACACCCTGCTGCCGGAATCGGAAGTCATCAAGCTACCTGACTCGCCGGCAGAAGAGCCGCCCGCCGCCCTCAGCCCGGAAGAGCTGGCCAAAGCCGATGCCGCCCGCGCGCTCGCCGCCCTCAGTGGTCAAGTACCGCCAGCACTGCCGAGCGCCGATACCAGCACAATGCCGACGCCAGCAACCACTGCGGCTAAAGCGCCGCTAACGACACAGTTCTTTCTGCAGGCAGGCTCGTTTCGCAAGCAAGCTGACGCCGACAAAGTTCGCGCGCAAATCATTCTGCTCGGCCAAAGTGTGCAGATTGAGCCCGGCAATGTGCGTGAAGAAACCTGGTACCGGGTACTGGTCGGCCCCTTTGCTAGCCGCGACCAACTCGGCCAGGCGCAAAAAACACTGGCCAGCGGCGGCTTCAGCAATTTGTTGTTACAGCAACGTCAGAGCCGCTAAATCAGCGGCCCCTAGCCCTCTACCTAGCGCCAGCCAAGCTCACCGCCAGCGGCTTGCTGGCGCTAACGCTTGAAGCCTCAAGCTGGCGTCCCCATATCTACCAGCATTAGGGCATTTCGCCCCACTGCTTGGAGATGCGTCCCTTGACCACCATCGTTTCAGTGCGCCGCAATGGCAAAGTCGTTATGGGCGGTGACGGCCAGGTTTCACTTGGCAACACCGTTATGAAAGGCAACGCCAAGAAAGTTCGCCGCCTCTATCACGGCCAAGTATTAGCGGGTTTTGCCGGTGCCACCGCCGACGCCTTTACTTTGTTCGAACGTTTTGAAGGGCAACTGGAGAAGCACCAGGGCCACTTGGTGCGGGCCGCTGTCGAGCTGGCCAAAGAATGGCGCACCGACCGCTCCCTGAGTCGTTTAGAAGCCATGCTGGCGGTCGCCAACAAAGACGCCTCGTTAATTATTACCGGCAATGGCGATGTAGTTGAGCCGGAAGACGGCTTGATCGCCATGGGCTCCGGCGGCGCCTTTGCCCAAGCGGCAGCACGCGCACTGCTCAAACATACCGACCTGCCCGCCCGCGAGATTGTCGAAAGCGCTCTGGGTATTGCCGCCGATATCTGCGTGTTTACTAATCACAATCAAACTATTGAAGAGCAGGACTGCGCCGAGCCTGTGGTTTAAACCACCCGCCGCTGCCCACTCTGCTCTGGAGCCACCGAATATGTCTATGACGCCACGCGAGATCGTTCACGAGCTCAACCGCCACATCATCGGCCAGGACGACGCTAAACGCGCCGTGGCCATCGCCTTGCGCAATCGTTGGCGGCGCATGCAGTTACCCGCCGAGTTACGCGTGGAAGTCACGCCAAAGAACATCCTGATGATCGGTCCCACCGGAGTCGGTAAAACCGAAATAGCCCGGCGCTTGGCCAAACTGGCCAACGCACCGTTCATCAAAGTGGAAGCGACCAAGTTCACCGAAGTGGGCTATGTCGGCCGCGATGTTGAGTCGATTATTCGCGACCTCGCCGATGCGGCCATCAAGATGATGCGTGAACAAGCCATCGCTAAAGTCGGTTTCCGCGCTGACGACGCCGCTGAAGAGCGCATCCTCGACGCCCTGCTGCCGCCGGCCCGCACAGGCCTTGCAGATGAGCCGCCACGCGGCGAAAACAGTAATACCCGCCAGCTGTTTCGCAAGCGCCTGCGTGAGGGCCAGTTGGACGACAAAGAAATCGACATCGAGGTGGCCGAAGCGCCAGCCGGGGTAGAAATCATGTCGCCGCCAGGCATGGAGGAAATGACCAATCAACTGCAAAGCCTGTTTGCCAATATGGGCAAAGGTAAAAAGAACAGCCGCAAACTCAAGGTTAAAGACGCCCTGAAACTGGTGCGCGATGAAGAAGCCGCGCAGTTGGTCAATGAAGAAGAACTCAAAGCCGCCGCGTTGGAGGCCGTCGAGCAACACGGCATCGTCTTTATTGACGAAATCGACAAGGTTGCCAAACGCGGCAACAGCGGTGGCGTAGATGTATCTCGCGAGGGCGTGCAGCGTGATTTACTGCCGCTGATCGAAGGCTGCACGGTGAATACCAAACTGGGCATGGTTAAAACTGACCACATTTTGTTTATCGCCTCGGGTGCCTTTCACCTGAGCAAACCAAGTGATTTAGTGCCTGAGCTGCAAGGTCGATTGCCGATTCGCGTGGAGCTAAAAGCGCTTACTCCGCATGACTTCGAACGGATTCTCACCGAGCCGCACGCCTCGCTCACCGAACAATATTGCGAGCTATTAAAGACCGAAGGCCTGCACATTGAGTTTGCCAGTGATGGCATTCAGCGCATTGCCGAAATTGCCTG
>JBBKVZ010000067.1:0-7693 GCA_037968715.1 Pseudomonas sp. | reverse complement strand
GTACTGATCGTCTTGCAGGGTGTCGTCTTGCAGCTTGACGACGCCCTGCATGACGATCTGTACGTCATCAAATTTATCGAGCCGGTGGCCAACAATGCGTCTGCCGTGGGCCTCGATGTTGGCTCCGAGGCGGTGCGCCGCGCCGGGCTGATGCAGGCGGTAGACAGTGGCCAACCGGCGATCAGTGGCGCCATTAGCTTGGTGCAGAACGCCAGCAAAACACCGGGAGTGCTGCTGTATGTGCCGTTGTATGCCAAGGGTGCAGCGCTTACCAGCGTCGCGCAGCGCCGCGCGGCATTGCTTGGATTGTTATATGCGCCGATTGTGATTGTTGAGTTATTGCAGGAAATTCCCGATGTGCTCGCAGGCCAACTTGATTTTGAGTTGTTTGATGCGCCTGCCGGTGAGTCAGCTGGCGCGTTAATCTTTGATACGGACAACCCGCTTGCTGCCACGGGTGCAGCTGCTAAACCGATAGGCGAACCTTTGTTTCAGCGCAATATCAGTTTGGCCTTGCCGGGCCGCACGATGACCGCGCAAATTAGCAGTACGCCGTTATTTGATCGCGCCGTAGAACGCTGGTCGGCGTTGTTGGTCTTGCTGGGTGGTAGCCTGCTCAGCGCTTTTTTGGCGCTGTTACTGCGTCAGCAGGCGGGGGCTCGCGGCCGCGCTGAGGCGCTGGCGCGCAATATGACCGCCGATCTTGAACGTTTAGCGATTGTGGTTCGGAAAACCTCAAATGCGGTGATTATCACCAACGTTGAGCGGCAAATTACCTGGGTTAATCCAGGATTTGAGCGCATCACCGGCTTCAGTGCTGCGGAGGCAATAGGCTGCTTGCCAGGCTCGTTATTACAATCTGCCGCTACCGATGCTGCCACCATTGCCCAGATGCGGGCGGCGCTAGACAGTGGGCAGGGCTTTTCTGGCGAGTTGCTTAATCGCAAGAAAAGCGGCGAAGATTATTTGATCGAAATCGAGATTCAGCCGCTGCAGGATGAGTTCGGTACGCTTAACGGTTTTATGTCGATTGAGTCCGATATTACTGTGCGCCATGCAGCGCAGCAGCAATTGGAGTCGGTGTTGCGTGATAACGCCGCACTGCTCAGCACGCTTAATCAGCATGCGATTATTTCGGTGGCTGACCGCGAAGGGAGAATCACTGAGGTAAACCAGGCTTTTTGCCGTACCAGCGGTTATAACCGTGAAGAGTTGCTCGGCAAAAGCCATCGCCTGATTAACTCTGGCCTGCACTCCGCCGAGTTTTGGATGAGCATGTGGAAGACGATTTCGCAGGGCGAGTCTTGGCACGCAGTGATTTGCAATCGAGCTAAAAACGGTTCGTTGTATTGGGTTGACACCACTGTTGCACCCTTTCTGGATAACGATGGCCGCGTCGAAAAATACATCTCTATTCGTATCGACGTTACCGCCGCCAAAGAGCAAGAGACGAGTTTGCGCATCGCGCGCGACCAGTTGGAGAGGGCCGCCGATGTCGCCGAGCTGGGGATCTGGACATGGAACCTAGCCGATGACTCATTATTGTTTGATTCGCGCATGCGCAGCATTTATGAGGTGGCGGAGACGGTTGCTGGCGGTTTGTGTTACGCCTATTGGCGCTCGCGTGTACACCCAGATGACATCGGTTTTACCGAAGCCAAACTGCAGGGTGCCCTAGCGGGTACCGATGTGTATGACCCGGTGTTCCGGATTTTCAGTCGCAGCGGCAAGCTCCGTTACATTCAAGCAGCGTGCATGGTTGAGCGCGATGGCGCCGGTAAGGCCGTGTTGGTAATGGGCATTAATCGCGACATCACGGCTCAGTATGAAACGGAGGCGGTACTGCGCGCCGCAAAATCTTCCGCCGATGCAGCCAGTCGCGCCAAGTCAGAATTTTTGGCCAATATGAGCCACGAATTGCGCACCCCGATGAATGCCATTCTCGGCATGCTTACCTTGCTAGGCAAAACCGGACTGAGCAGTAAACAGGCGGACTATGCGGCCAAGTCTGAGGGAGCCGCGCGTTCGCTGCTCGGTTTGCTCAATCAAATTTTAGATTTTTCAAAAATCGAGGTCGGTAAGATGACTCTCGATTTGCAACCCTTTGCTATCGATAAACTCTTGCGCGAGTTGTCGATGATTCTCTCCAGTAACCTTAAATCTAAACACGTTGAGTTGTTGTTCGACATCGACCCACAGTTGCCCCGCCAGTTGTATGGCGACGGTATGCGCTTGCAACAAGTGTTGGTTAACTTGGGTGGCAATGCGGTGAAGTTCACCGAGCATGGCGAGGTCCGCTTGTCGATTAAGGTGCTGCAGCAAAATGCCAGTCAGGTCAGTTTGCAATTTGCGGTCAGTGACACCGGCATTGGTATTGCGCCAGAGAACCAAGCGCTTATTTTCAGCGGCTTTAGCCAAGCCGAAGCCTCGATTACCCGGCGCTTTGGTGGCACGGGTTTAGGTGTGTCTATCAGCCAGAACTTGCTGGCGCTGATGGGCAGCGAGCTTAACGTTGAGAGCACGCTGGGGCAGGGCAGCCGTTTCTATTTTGAGCTGGTCTTGCCCATGCTGGTGGATGCGGCCGAGCCGGCAGTAGGTCCTGGCAGGCAGGCTAAATTGCGCGCACTAGTGGTGGACGACAGTCCTAGCGTGCGCGAATTACTGCAGGGCATGGGTCGCTCGTTGGGTTGGGATATGGATGTGGTCGACAGTGGCGAAGCGGCTTTGCAACTGTTGCAGCGTCAGATCCAAATTGGCACAAGCTATGGCGCGATATTTGTCGACTGGCAAATGCCCGGTTTAGATGGCTGGCAGACCAGTCAAAAAATTCGTCAGATGCTTCCCGCCGAACAGGGGCCGCTGATTGTTATGGTCACGGCCAACCAGCGTGAAATGCTTTTGCAGCGCACGCTTGCCGAGCAGGCCCTGCTGGATGGCTTCTTGGTTAAACCAGTAACGGCCTCCATGTTGTTTGATGCGGTCGTGGATGCTCAAGCGAAAACCTCTGCGCCAAAAGCATCTTTAGGTGTGGCCAATTTAGCCAGCCAGCGCTTGCGCGGGATGCGTTTGTTGCTGGTAGAAGATAATTTGAATAATCAGCAAATTGCTCGCGAACTGCTGGAGAGTGAAGGCGCCATCGTGCATATCGCCAATCACGGTCAGGAGGCGTTGGATGCCCTAGTGGCTAATCCCGCAGGCTTTGATTTGCTGCTAATGGACCTGCAAATGCCGGTCATGGATGGCTTTACCGCTACCCGGCATATTCGTGAAGATATGGGCCTGCACGACCTGCCGATTGTGGCCATGACGGCTAATGCCATGCAGTCTGACCGTGATGCGTGCTTGGCGGCAGGTATGAATGAGCATGTCGGCAAACCGTTTAATTTTAATCACCTGGTGGATGTTGTGCGTACACAACTGGGTAAAACACCGTTGCCGACTCCGGTCGCCACACCGGCAGTCGTCGCGCCGATTGTTGAGTCGGCATTGCCCATCTCAGTGAGTGAGGCGGCCGCGCTGGCTGAGGTCGACCTGGTTCGGGCTCTGCAATTTATGGCCGGTCAGCAGGACCTTTACGAACGATTGTTGCCAATGTTTTTGGACAGTCTGCTGGCGATGCCCGAGCAGTTACGCGGGCATGTGGCTCAGGGCGAGACGCTGGCAGCTTCACGGTTATTGCATTCACTGAAAGGCTTAGCCGCGCAAATGGGTGCAACAGGCCTTTCGCAGCAGGCCGCGCAGGGTGAAAAACTGTTAGCGGGTAACCCGTCGGCCGAGCAGGCGAGTGCGGCGCTAGAGCAGGCCTGCAACGCTATTATCAGCGCACAGCCTGGCCTATTGGCGTTGCAGCAGGCATTTGCGGCGCAACAAATAAGCGCTGTTGCTGCGGGCACCCCGGAGCCGCTGAATGTGCCGGCTTTAATCGCAGCGCTGCGCAATCTTGCGCAGCTCTTAAAGGCCAGCGACATGCAGGCGTTGGCTGGTATGAGTGCGCTGCAGGCGCAGTTTTCTGCGGCCTTGGCGGAGCAGTTAGACCCACTGAGCAGTGCGGTGCAAAATTTGGATTTTACTCAGGCCGAGCAACTGTGTGCGGTATTGCTCGAGGTTTATAAGGTATGAGTACAGTGCCGTTTGGCGGTGCCAGCGGGTTGCTCGATGGAGTCGTTCGGCTGCGCGCGAAAATTTTGCTGGTCGACGATCAACCGATCAATATTCAGGTGTTGCATCAAGCCTTTGCGGCAGATCACGACGTGTGCATGGCAACCAGTGGTGTGCAGGCGCTGGCGGTGTGTCTCAGTCAGCAGCCTGATCTGATTTTGCTGGATATAGAAATGCCTGATATGGACGGTTTTGAGGTGTGCAAACGCCTGAAGGCTGATCCTTGCACACGGGACATTCCGGTGATTTTCGTCACGGCCCATGTTGATGATGCTATCCAAGTGCGCGGGCTAGAGTTAGGCGCTGTCGACTTTATTAGTAAGCCGATAAACGTCAAAATTGTTCGCGCCCGAGTTAATACCCAGCTGACCCTTAAGTATCAATCTGACCTGCTGCGCCGCTTTGCCTATATCGATGGTTTAACGGGCGTGTATAACCGCCGCTATTTTGATGAGCGTTTGGCTAATGAGTGGAGCCGTGCGGCCCGCAATGGTACGGCCATCAGCTTAGTGCTGCTGGATGTGGATTTTTTTAAGCGCTATAACGACCATTATGGCCATCAGCAGGGTGATGATTGTCTGCGCCAGGTAGCCAGCGAACTCTCCAGCGGATTAAAACGCCCGGCTGACATGCTCGCCCGCTATGGCGGTGAGGAGTTTGTCTGCTTATTGCCCGATACGGATTTATCCGGTGCCTTGCAGTTGGCAGAGCAGCTGGGCGAGCAAATCGCCGCGCTGCAGATCGCGCATGCCGACTCCTCAGTTGCCGAGCATGTCACGGTCAGTTTGGGGGTGTGCAGTAAGGCTGCCGATTTACGTGGCGGCAGTGTTGTTGAACTGCTGCGCCAAGCCGATGTGCAACTGTATAAAGCCAAGCAAGCTGGCCGCAATCGCAGTTGCGCGGCGCAGTTTGCGCTTGAGTCATAAATCCGTGGCTCGCTAAACAAAAACGCCCGGTCAATTGACCGGGCGTTGTTTATTCAGCGGCAGCTTATTTGATTTCGACTGCCAGGCTTTCGCTGATTTTCTGTTTCCAGATCGCCGGGCCGGTGATGTGGACCGACTCGCCTTTGGTGTCGACGGCCACGGTAACTGGCATGTCTTTCACGTCGAACTCATAGATGGCTTCCATGCCCAGTTCGGCAAAGGCCACTACGCGAGATTTTTTGATCGCCTGCGCGACCAAGTAAGCCGCACCGCCGACTGCCATCAAGTACACAGCCTTGTTGTCCTTGATTGCTTCGATAGCGATTGGCCCGCGCTCAGACTTACCGATCATGCCCAGCAAACCGGTGCTTTCCAGAATCTGCCGAGTGAACTTGTCCATCCGCGTGGCGGTAGTCGGGCCGGCAGGGCCAACCACTTCGTCACGCACTGGATCAACCGGGCCCACGTAGTAGATAAAGCGGCCCTTGAGATCGAACGGCAGCGTTTCGCCACGGTTGAGCATCTCGACCATGCGCTTGTGCGCAGCGTCGCGGCCGGTGAGCATTTTGCCGTTGAGCAACACGGTTTCGCCCGGCTGCCAGCTTTGCACGTCTTCTGGGGTTAGGGTGTCGAGATTCACTCGGCGTGCGCTGGGGCCGGCTTCCCAGACGATTTCTGGGTAAGCGTCCAGGTCCGGCGCTTCCAACTCGGCCGGGCCGGAACCGTCCAACACAAAGTGGGCGTGGCGAGTGGCGGCGCAGTTAGGGATCATGCACACCGGCAAACTGGCGGCGTGGGTTGGGTAATCCATGATCTTCACGTCAAGCACGGTGGTCAAACCACCCAAGCCTTGGGCGCCAATGCCCAGCTGGTTAACTTTTTCGAACAGCTCCAAGCGCATCTCTTCGATGCGGTTGGCTGGGCCACGGGCCTTTAGTTCGTGAATGTCGATGGAGTCCATCAACACTTCTTTGGCCATTACCGCAGCCTTCTCAGCGGTGCCGCCGATACCGATGCCGAGCATGCCGGGTGGGCACCAGCCGGCGCCCATTTCTGGCACGGTCTTGAGTACCCAGTCGACGATTGAGTCGGACGGGTTAAGCATGGCCATTTTCGATTTGTTTTCCGAACCGCCGCCTTTGGCTGCGACATCGACGGACAACTTGTCGCCCGGCACCAGTGAGTAGTGAATCACCGCTGGAGTGTTGTCTTTGGTGTTCTTGCGTGCCCCGGCTGGGTCAGCGAGGATCGAGGCGCGCAGCACGTTTTCTGGCAGGTTGTAGGCGCGGCGCACGCCCTCGTTGATCATGTCGTCGACGCTCATGGTGGCGCCATCCCAGCGCACGTCCATGCCAACCCGGACGAAGATGGTGACGATGCCGGTGTCTTGGCAGATCGGCCGATGGCCGGTGGCGCACATGCGTGAATTGATCAGAATCTGCGCCATTGCGTCGCGCGCGGCCGGCGACTCTTCACGTAGATACGCTTCGTGCATGGCTTGAATGAAATCTACCGGATGGTAGTAAGAAATAAACTGCAGGGCGTCGGCAACGCTCTGAATTAGGTCGTCCTGTTTGATCACGGTCACGGTGGCGTGCTCCTCTTTATAATTGGCACTGCAAAAATGGCGCTATCAAAAACCGCGTCAGACCACGATCCGGCGCATTTCGATGGTACAAAACCAGCTTAAATAAGCCGCCAAGTATAACGTGCCCGCTATGCGCGGCGCACCCATGAGGGCAGGCGCTTTACCGTGGCAGGCTGGGATTTTTCTGGCAGCCAGCGTAGAGTGCTGGCTAATTGCCAATATGGAACGGATTCTCCATGCGTGCTAGCAATCGACAGATAACCCCGCAGGCGTTGCAGCAACTGCTGCTCAAACGCTTTGCTATGGCGCTTGGCACCTATGTGCTGACATTGGTGTTGCTCTGGCTGGCCTTGGCATTTGAGCTTTATCACGCGCCGCTCTCCGTAGCGCTGAGCAGCACGGTCATTGCGTTGCTCTGCCAGTTGCTGATTTTTATCGTGTTGCGCAGCGGTTATAACCTTAAATTCCGCGATCCAAGTTTGACTGCTGTGCAGGTGATACTGGCAGTCTGTTGGCTGACGTACTTTCTTATGTCGGTGGATAGTGCGCGCGGCAGCTTGTTGATGATGTATGTGTTGATATTACTGTTCGGCGTATTTCAACTAAGAACCCGAGTGTTCACAGCGTGCGCCGCGTTTGCTTTTTTGAGCTTTTGCGGGCTTAACCTGTGGGAAGCGTATCAACACCAGTTACTTGATCCGCAGTTGGCATTACTGCAAATGGTTGCGTTGTTTTTTGTCCTGAGCTGGCTGTGTTTGTTTGCCAATTATGTGCAAGGGATAAACCAGATCATGCGCAAACGGCGCTTTGCCTTACAGGCGCACCAAGACACGCTGCGCGGCATGATGCAGCAGTTGGAAGTGCAGGCAAGCACCGACGAGTTAACCGGTTTGTTTAACCGTCGGCATTTTCTGCAGGTCGCCGGGCGCGAGTTGCAGGCGCTTGCGCCGGGGCAGCAGCACGGTTTGGCCTTGATCGACCTGGATCACTTTAAACGTATTAATGATACCTACGGCCATGC
>JBBKVZ010000066.1:0-10722 GCA_037968715.1 Pseudomonas sp. | reverse complement strand
GCGAGGCTGGCGATGTTGCTGTCGAGCTGCTCCAAGGTGGTGGCGCCGATGATATTGCTGGTCACAAAATCTCGGCTGGTTACAAAGCTCAGGGCCATTTGCGCCGGGTCCAAGCCATGTTCTTGCGCCAGCTTTATATAGGCGGTTGCGGCGCGACGGGCCTGCGGATTGCTGTAGCGCTGGAAACGCTCGAACAACGTCAGGCGCCCGTCGGCAGGCTGCGCGCCGTTTTCATATTTACCGGCCAACAGACCAAAGGCCAGTGGCGAGTAAGCCAGCAGGCCGACCTGTTCGCGGATGGCGATTTCTGCCAAACCAACCTCGAAGCTGCGGTTGAGCAGGTTGTACGGGTTCTGGATCGACACTACCCGTGGCCAGTTATGTTTGTCCGCCAGATGCAAAAAGCGATGCACGCCCCAGGGGGTTTCGTTAGACAGGCCGATGTGGCGAATCTTGCCGCTGGCCACCAGCTCGGCGAGCGCGGCTAGGGTTTCTTCAATCGGCGTGAGGTACGCGTCGGCGTTGTGCTCATAGCCCAGTTGGCCGAAGTAGTTGGTGTGCCGGTCCGGCCAATGCAACTGATAAAGGTCGATGTAGTCGGTCTGCAAACGTTGCAGGCTGGCGTCCACGGCGGCTATTAAGTTGGCGCGATCAAAGTGCGCTTGGCCGCCGCGAATATGGCTCATACCGTTGCCCGGCGCAGCTGCCTTGCTGGCGATGATCCAGTCGCTACGCCCGCCAAAGCGCTGCAGGTAATTGCCGATAATGCGTTCGGTAGCGCCGGCGGTGTCACCCTTGGGCGGTACCGGGTACATCTCGGCGGTGTCGATAAAGTTAATGCCGGCGGCTTGAGCGCGGCGGATCTGTTCAAAGCCTTGAGTTTCGCTGTTCTGTTCGCCCCAGGTCATGCTGCCCAGCGCTAAGGCGCTGACTTGCAGAGGGCTGGTGCCAAGCGGGCGGTAAAGCATGGTGAACTCCAGTGTTGGGCGAGTGAGAGTGCGGTTAACCCTGAGCCTGCCAGCAACGCACCGGGCAGGGCAAGCACCACGGCCCGATGAGCGTGTGCGGTGCTGCTTTAGGCCGCGCGTTGTGCCATCAAACGGCGGTATTTGCGGGTGCTTATGGCGGTAGAAAATTGCTGGATGATTAATGCCCTTAGCGGGGAGATGTTGGGGTTGGGCGCTTCGCCACGGCTGAGTTTTCTCAGTTGGAATTTGACGGTGGCCATATAGGCCAAGGATGCGAACACTTTGTTCTTCCACGTGATCGGGGGCAGCTCGGGGGCATTGTCTTTACCCAGACGCCAATCGCGGGGCAGGTACGGGTCGATGGCTAATGCTGTGCCGATGCCCACCATGTCGACGCCTTGCTCAAGCACTTGTTCGGCGACAATTTTGCGACGTATGCCGCCGGTAATCATGATGGGCATTTTCGCGGCTGCTTGGATGTCTTGGGCAAACTCCAAAAAATAAGCCTCGCGGGCCAGCGTTCTGCCGTCACGCGATTGGCCCTGCATGGCCGGGGCCTCATAACTGCCGCCAGACAGCTCGACAAGGTCAACGCCCAAGTCGTTGAGCCAGAGCACCACTTGGCGGGCATCGTCTGGGCTAAACCCGCCGCGCTGGAAGTCGGCAGAATTGAGTTTTACCGCAACCGCAAAGCCCGGCGAGACAACGGCGCGCACGGCCTTGACGATATCCAGCAGTAAACGCGCGCGGTTTTCTAAGCTGCCACCCCACGCATCGTCGCGCTTGTTGGTCAGTGGTGATAGAAATTGGCTAAGCAAGTAACCGTGGGCGGCATGTATTTGCACCCCGCTAAAGCCTGCTTGCTCGCCCAGTTGCGCGGTGCGTGTGAAGCGCTGGAGCACATCGGCAATCACCGTGGCGCTCATCGCTTGAGGCGTGTTGAAGCGCTTCGAGACACTGCCCATGGCCAATGGCACGGCCGACGGCGCCCAGCTGGTTTGGCCAAGGTTGGCCTGCATTTGCCGGCCCGGATGGTTGATTTGCAGCCAAAACTGCGCGCCTTTCGCCCGGCCTATTTGCGCCCATTGCTGGAACTTGGCGAGGTGCGTGGCATCTTCCAACACGACCCCTCCAGGCCCGGTCATGGCGCGGCGGTCGACCATCACATTGCCGGTGAGTAGCAGCCCAGCTTCACCCTCAGCCCATGCTTGATATAAACGCAGCAACGCTTGCGACGGTGCTTGGTCGGCGTCGGCCATATTCTCTTCCATGGCCGCTTTGGCAATGCGGTTGGCGATGACCGCGCCGTTGGGAAGGGTCAGCTGTTGAAAAATCTTCATGGGTCTTCCTAGCGTGAGAGCGAGCAGGGCTTTTGCCGATGCGCCGGCTACGTTTGCGGGTGTGGTGGGTAAATGTTCAGGTTTTATCCGTGCCAGCAACGATACCAGCCATCTTGTTCAGTGACGCGCAGCGGGGTTTGATAGAGCGCCGAAAGGTTCTCGCTGGTGAGAATCTCAGCCTTGGGGCCATCGGCGACAATCTTGCCGTGATTGAGCAACACCACGCGCTCAATTTCCGGAATGATCTCGTCGATATGGTGGGTGGTGATGATCATCGCCCGGTCGCTACTGCAGTAACTGCGCAGTACCGTCAGCAGGGCAATGCCAGAAACCTTGTCGAGGCCGTTGGCCGGCTCGTCGAGAAACAGCGCCTGTGGCTTGTGCACCAACGCTCTGGCCAACAGCAGCCGGCGTTTCTGGCCGGTGGATAAGCGCTGGAACATGCTCTCATCAATGCCAATCAGGCCGATTGCAGCCATCTGCTCTTGGGCTAGAGCTATCTGCGCGGGCGTTGCTTGCAGGTGGCCATGACTGCCGATGGCACCAAAGAAACCGGAAATCACCACGTCGAGGGCGCGGGTGTGCGGCGTGTAATCTTCCTGCAGGTCTTGCGAGACAAAGCCGATCTTGCTGCGCAGCTGCCAGATATTCACGTGCTCATCACCGAACAGTTTCAGCCAACTGTCTTCTTGGTGCAGCGGATACAGTTCGCGGTCGATCAGCTTGAGCAGCGTGCTCTTGCCTGCGCCGTTGGGGCCGAGGATGGCCATGCGCTCATGCGCGCCAATGTGCAGCGAGAAACCGTCGAAAACCCGGGTTTCTTGCTGGTAGGCGGTGATGTTATGGATGTCGATCATGGGCTTGTCAGGTTCAGTGTTAATGCTGTTTTTGCCGGCTAACGGGCCGCTGCTTTGCTGGCCAGTATAAGGTGAGTTGTTCGCTACGCTGTTGTCCTCCTTATAATGGCGTTTTGTCATGATTGCGCTAAGGCTACGTTAACCGATGGATGTTATGTCACCGCTCGCCGCTTACCAGAACGCCGTTGCTGTTGAGGGTTTTGCCGCCGATGCAGCGCAAGAAAAAGCCGCGCAAACCCTACAAATTTGCTTCGCTGCATTAGCCGGTGAAACTGCCGACCCAACGCCACAGGGCGTGTATTTGTGGGGCGCTGTTGGGCGTGGCAAAACCTGGCTGATGGACCGCTTCTACGCCGCCCTGCAGGTGCCGGCGCGGCGTCAGCATTTTCATCACTTTATGCGCTGGGTGCATATCCGCCTGTTTCAACTCAGTGGTACGCCAGAGCCACTCAGGGCGCTGGCCCGCGAACTGGCCGGTGACGTGCGGGTGCTGTGTTTTGACGAGCTATTCATCAGTGACATCGGCGATGCCATCATCCTTGGCAACTTGCTGCAGGTGATGTTCGAGGAGGGCGTGGTGCTGGTATGTACCTCGAACCAGCCACCTGATCAGCTTTACGCCGATGGCTTCAATCGCGAACGCCTCATCCCAGCTATTCGAGCCATCGAGCGGCATATGCAGGTGGTTGAAGTTGACGGCGGCGCTGACCACCGCCTGCATCCGGGGCTCGCCCAGCAGCGCTATTGGTTAGACGAGCCGGGTGCCGCGCCGCTGGCCGAGGCATTTCACCGCCTTACAGTCGGCCAGTCAGTTTCAACGGCCTCGTTTGAGCTTGGCCACCGCGCCATTCAGGTGGTGCAACGTAGCGAGCAACAGCTTTGGTGCTGCTATGCAGAGCTGTGTGAGGTGCCTTTGTCGGCGCTCGACTTCATCGACTTGTGCGACCGTTTCAAGGCCATTTTTATCAGCCAAGTTCCCTGTCTGAGCGCCAGCCAGCGCCCCGGTCGAATTGCCCGCGGCACTGAAGACGGGGCAGAGCGGGTGGCCGCTGGTGATCGTCAGCTACCGAGTTTGTCGGTGCACGATGACAGCGTGCGGCGTTTTATTGCCTTGGTCGACGAATGTTACGACCGTGGTGTAGCGCTTTACCTGCAAGCGGCCGTGCCCTTGTCTGAGCTGTATAGCGAAGGCTATTTGTCTTTTGCCTTTCGCCGTACCCTCAGCCGCTTGCAGGAGATGCAGTTGGCGCGCTTTGGCAAGTGTTAAGGGCGCGCAGGATGGCAATTAGCAATGTCTGATTGAAGTCATCACCCAGCTAATGGCAATCCATCATGCTGGGCACTGTTGCCGTGCAACGCCGTGTTGCACTCAGCCCCTGCGACCGCGCAAGGTGTAATAGGTATCCATCCCGACTCAGTCGAGCTGGCTTAGTAGTGTTTTAGCGAGGCTTAGATGCGCATCATTTATGGAGTAGTTGTAGTTGCGGTGTGCGCCGCAGGCTTACTGGGCGTACAAAAATGGCGCGGCCCAGTCTTGCCCGCGTTAACCGTTGAGTTGCAGCCGCTTGAGTTGCGTATTGTTGCCAGCGGCGAGGTGCGTTATCAGTCATTAGCACGTATTGGTAGCGAGATTACTGGCACGGTAATGGCGCGCCATGTGCGAGAAGGTGATCGGGTTAAAAAAGGTGATTTGCTCATCGAGCTTAATCCGCAAGAACAACAATCACGCTTAGCCCAAGCGCAAACGGTGCTGCAACAACTGCAACAAGTCAGTCGGCCACAAGCACAAGCTGCTCTAGTTGAGGCAGGTGATAATTTACGTCAAGCCAGTCGCGAGGGGCGTCGTCGCGAAGTATTAGCGGGCAAGGGCTTGCTCTCCACCGAGCAGGTTGAACAGGCGCAGCGTACTGAACTGAATGCCAAAACTATATTGACTCGTGCGCAGTTGGCTGCAGATTCTTTGGCCGCCAATAGCAGCGAAGAACAGCTACTCCAGCAACGCATTCAGAGTGCCCAAGTAGAGCTTGGGAAAACCCGTATCTATGCACCTTTTGCCGGCCGCGTACAAACCCGCAATGTTGAGCCCGGTGACCTCGTACAACCGAGCAAGGTCCTCCTCGAAATTGCTCGTGGCGATGGTCTGGATCGCAATGGTGTGCCCAGCGACGGCCTCGAAGTAGTGGTTGCGCTGGATGAGAAAAACTTTGCTCCTGTGCAACTAAAACAGCCAGTTCAACTGATTGCTGATGCATGGCCAGAGCAAACAGTGCCTGGCGTTGTAAGTTTTATTGCTCCTGCAGTAGACAGCGGGCGCGGCACTATTGATGTGCATATCAGTGTGCTCGCGGATGCCGCCAATACGCGTAATGCTTTTCTTCAAGGCATGACGGTATCTGCCAATATTATTGCCGCCCAGCGTGAGCAAGCATTAGTGCTGCCCAATGACTATCTGCAGTTTACTGCCGGCGCACAGGCCCACGCTTGGCGCTGGCAAAATGGTCAAGTCAACGCAGTAGAAGTTCAATTAGGGTTACGCAATATGACCCACAGTGAAATCGTTTCCGGTCTCGCCCAAGGCGATGTGGTTGTCCAAGCGGATAACCTTCGCGATGGTCAACACGCGCGTGTGCGCTTTGAGCAGGCACAGCATGTTATTCGTTAGCCGCATTAACCGTTTGCGTAATTCGCTGTGGATTGAGTGGCGAATTGCGCTACGTTTTCTTGCGGATAATCCGCTGCAAACCTTATTGATTAGTGTGGCGATTTCGGTAGGTGCAGCGGTGATTGTGTTTATCACGGCATTAATAGTGGGATTACAAACCAACGTCATCGATAAAACCCTAGGCACTCAAGCGCATATTCGTATTGAGGCTACGCAGCAACATAATAATTTGTCAGCCATCGCCGCTGGCAAATATGTTTGGGCGCTAGAAAGCCCTCGCGCACAGCGTTTACAAACCATTAATAACTGGCAAACAGTGCGCGATGCGCTGGATAAATATCCTGTGTTCAATACTGTCTCGCCACTCATCTCAGGCCCAGCCTTTGCGCAAAAAGGTGCCGCGCGGGCTTCGGTAGCCCTGATGGGTATCGATCCTGAGCGCTATGCGGGCATTATTAAGCTCAAAGATTATCTGCGCGAAGGGCGCTTTAGTGTTGGCGCCAGTGATGTATTGATCGGTAGCCAATTGGCCGAAGATTTAGGCCTGCGTGCCGGTGATAAATTGCGTTTGGATGCCGGTGATAATCGCCAAGCAGTAATGACGGTGGCGGGTATTTTTGAGTTGGGTGTGCGTGAGTTAGACAGTCGTTATGTGTATACCGATCTAAAGCAGGCGCAGAGCTTACTTAATTTACCGGGCGGTATTACGATTTTAGAGTTAAAAATTACTGATGTGTTCAGCGCCGAATACTGGGCGCAGCGTATTAAAAAGTTAACAGGTTTACATGTGCAAAGTTGGATGGAAAGTAACGGGCAGTTACTTAATGCGTTGAGCTCGCAAAGCATGACTACGCAAATGATTCGTGTGTTTGTTGGTATATCAGTGATTTTTGGTATTGCCAGTGTGTTGGCGGTAAGTGTCGTGCAGCGTACGCGTGAGATTGGTATTTTGCGGGCCATGGGCAGTTCGCAGCAGCAAATTTTACGCGTGTTCTTATTGCAGGGTGGCTTGCTTGGTTTGGCCGGTTCGTTACTAGGGGTGCTGGTCGGTTTCAGCTTGGTGCAGGTGTTTAATAGCCTCGGCGAGCGCTTATTTTTGATCCGGCTGGAGCCTTCTATGTTGTTGTCGGCGATTTTAATTGCGACTACGGCAGGGGTTGTTGCTGCGATGGTACCGGCGCGCCGAGCGGCGCAATATGATCCGGCCGTGGCGATTCGTTATGTCTAAGTCGCTGCTGTTAACCCGCGAGGCAGACCAGCAAAGGGTCTTGCAGCTGGATAAGTTGAATAAGGTCTTTAACGCTAATACCCCGTTAGAAAACCATGTGCTGCACGATGTTTCTTTGCACGTCAGTCGTGGTGAGCTAGTGGCTTTAGTCGGTACTTCAGGTTCGGGTAAAAGCACGCTGTTGAATGTGATGGGTTTGCTGGATGTGTGTTCATCGGGCGAATTGCGTATTCAGGGGCATTTAACTCAGGGTATGAGTGAGCAACAGCGTACGCAGTTGCGCAGTGAGTCGATTGGCTTTGTGTTTCAGTTTCACCATCTGATCAGTGCGTTTAGTGTGCTGGATAACGTGTTGATGCCGCTGATGCTGCGTTACGGCAAGCCTTCGTTAGAGCAAATTGCCTATGGCGAGTATTTATTAAACGAGGTTGGATTGGCCGCGTATATGCGTCAGTCGACCAATCGTTTATCCGGTGGGCAGCAGCAGCGCGTGGCGATTGCGCGAGCTTTGGTGGCGCGGCCTGCGTTGGTTTTGGCTGATGAGCCCACGGGTAATCTAGATACGCAAACTGCGGACGAAGTCTTTAGCTTGTTTGAGCGTTTCAACGTTGAGCATCAATGCGCGATTGTGATTGTTACTCATGACCCACGTTTAAGTGCACGTTGCCCGCGCACGATTCGTCTAACCGATGGCCGGATTGTTTACGACGGTGCCTCAGCAGACCTGCCTAGTTTGTTTGTCAGTTGACCGTAAAAAACGGCTCTCTTAGCAAGCACCAACGGCTCGGGCCGATCCGAAAATATGCTCTATGCGGTGCTCATGCCTGCGATTCGCAGGCTTTGATTAGATCCACGGTTGGCCCAGAAAAATCGGCGCTAGACCGTGATTTTCATGCTTTGCGCGCGGCAACGAGTGGTTGTTCGCCCTACCGAGTTGCAGCCTGCGCAAATAAGCGCGCTCGATTTGACTATATTTAGTAGCTGGCCGCTGCGCAGGGGCTTTGAGTGCTAGAGGGCGTTCTACTTGGGAAGTTGCCAATGACCAAAAACAGCAACCAGCGTATCGATGCTTTCGCGCTGCTAGATGCACTACCCGTGGGGGTGGTGGTGCACGGCCCCGATACACGGATTCTGCATGCCAACAAAAAAGCCCTTGCTGTGCTGCGCATGAGTGCCCAGCAGGCGTTGGGTAAAGAGGCTTTGGATTTTCAATGGCAGATAGTCGATACCTACCGTCAACCGCTGCCGCTTGAGCAGTTTCCGGTCAGTCGGGTGCTGGCCACCGGCGCGCCTGTGACAGGTCAGCTACTGGGGGTGAGCGATAGCAGCCGTCCCGAGATTACCTGGCTCACGGTGAATGCCGTGGCTGAGTGCGACGCGCATGGGGTGATTGAGCGCGTGGTGGTGACGTTTACCGAGAATCCTTATGAACGGGCTGATATCCCGTTTAAAGACATTATTGATTCCGCCCAAGACGTGATCATCATCACCGAGGCATATCCCTTTGTAGAGCCCGGGCCAAGGATCATCTATGTCAATCAAGCCTTCACACTTCTAACGGGTTATACGGCGCAGGAAGTTATTGGTAAAACCCCGCGTATTTTGCAGCGCCCAGATGCCGACCCAGCGGTTTTGGCCCGCATCAGTGCCGGGCTGAGCTTGGGCCAGCCGGTGCGCGAAATTATCTATAACTACTCCAAAGAGGGCCGGGGATATTGGCTGGACATGCACATTGTGCCGCTGAAAAACGCCCTAGGCGAGGTGGCGTATTTCGGCGCCATTGAGCGCGACATTACCGCGCAAAAAGATCTTGAGCACGAGTTGCGCCATTTTGCTTTCCACGACGCCCTTACTCGCCTGCCTAACCGCCGCTTGTTGCTGGACCGCTTGAAGCATTCGCTGGTGCTCGCCAAGCGCAGCACCAGTTACATAGCGGTGCTGTTTATTGACCTCAACAAGTTCAAGTTGCTCAACGACACCCATGGCCATGATGCGGGTGATCTGTTGTTGGTCGAAGTCGCCCGCAGGCTCTCCAGCCTAGTGCGCGAGAGTGATGTGGTGGCGCGCCTGGGCGGTGACGAATTTGTGGTCTTGCTCGACGGGCTGGGTGCCAACCCCGCAGATGCCGAAAAGCACGTGCAGAGGGTGGTGGCTAAAATTCAGAACGCGCTGGATAACTCCTATGTGTTGGGCGACATCGTCCACCATGGCTCGGCGAGTATCGGCGTGACGCTAATGTGCGGCGTTGGCGAGCATGACCCTGATCAAGTATTGAAGGACGCCGATGCGGCCATGTACAGCGTAAAGAACAACCGTCATTAACGCAGAGTAATCGCTATGTGCCAGATGCGCTGCGCGACTAATTGCAACGCGCCTTGGAAGCACATCTACAGTGGACGGCGCTTAGCGTCGCCGCTGTACTGGGGGGGGCTCCCACGCAGCATGCCTCGCGAAATATATTTCTGCGCCAATGGAGCTTTGTGCTGCGGCGATACTCCAAGGTAATGGAAGATCTGAGGTCTTTCGGGTATCGGCAATCGCCGATGCCGTCCCAGCGGTCATAGGAGGCCGCGTCATGATTTATCGAGTTTTGCAGTCAGCCTTGCTCTGTGTGGGTTTGTCGATGTCTGGCTGCGCCGTTTACGAGGCGGATAATCGGGGTTATTCCGCTGCGCGTTATCCGAGTTATGGCCATCAATATCGGGAGTACGCCAATACCCAATATCGCCAGTATCCCGTGGCGCCAAGCTACCGAAACTCCCCGCGCGTGCAGGTGGTGGAAGTGTATCGGCGGCCTGTTTACTACCCCGTGTCAGTATCTGCGCCGCGCCGGGATGAACGAACGCGTTATCGGGTAGCCGCGCAGGGTTATCACGACAGGCCGCACCGTTACGATGGACGTGGGCGTGGCGAGCACTATGAACGTGCTCAACGACGTGACCACGCTGATGACCGTGACCGTGAGCGTGACCGTGAGCGGCGGCGTGGCTGGGAAGCACGGCGCAACTAAAATTAAGCCTGTGCAGCTTCGCTGGCCGAACCCGCACGCTGTAAATAGATGCCGCGCAACAACAGCGCCCTTAACCCGGTAAATCCCGTGTTAGGGGCGTTGTGCTTTATGCCTCTCAGGTTTTAGCGGTTGCGTCGGGCGCAAGATAGTCATGCAATAGGCCGGTTTGCTGTGCGTTGCTCAGTTCTGTGGCCGAGCACGATGTTAATCGTCATCTTCGCGCGGCATTATGCAACACCTGTAAATTGACCCTGTCGAGTAAGTGCTATTCCCATGCCCGAACAACACGTGCCGAGTCCGGCGACAAATACTAACGCGCCGTCGGTGAGTTTTATTGAGGCCTTTTGGTTTTGGCTGAAACTTGGCTGGATCAGCTTCGGCGGCCCGGCCGGGCAGATATCGATCATGCATCAGGAGTTGGTGGAACGGCGGCGCTGGATCTCCGAACGGCGTTTTTTGCATGCACTCAACTACTGCATGCTGTTGCCCGGCCCTGAGGCCCAGCAGTTGGCCATCTACATCGGCTGGCTGTTGCACCGCACTTGGGGCGGAGTGATTGCCGGGGTGCTATTCGTGCTGCCGTCGCTGTTTATTCTGATTGGTTTGTCGTGGTTGTACGTGGCTTATGGCGACGTGCCGGTGGTGGCGGGGTTGTTC
>JBBKVZ010000065.1:0-9911 GCA_037968715.1 Pseudomonas sp. | reverse complement strand
ATGAACCAAGCCATGTGGCGCGACCCAGCCACCCAAGCCAATACGCAAACTCTGCGCAATCGCGGCTTTAAACTGTTTGGCCCGGCGGCCGGCAGCCAAGCCTGTGGCGACGTAGGCCTGGGTCGCATGCTTGAGGCCAACGACTTGGCACAAGCCGCCGCCGACTGCTTTCAGCGCCGCAGCCTGACCGGCCGACGCGTGCTGATCACCGCGGGGCCAACCCAAGAAAATATCGACCCCGTGCGTTACATCACCAACCACAGCTCCGGCAAAATGGGCTTTGCTCTGGCTGAAGCAGCCGCCGAAGCCGGCGCCGAGGTGATTTTGATCAGCGGCCCAGTGCACCTGCCAACGCCCGACCGGGTTAGCCGGGTAAATGTCACCAGCGCCCGCGACATGCTCGCAGCCTGCGAAGCGGCAATGCCCTGCGACCTATTAATTGCTGCTGCCGCAGTCGCCGACTACCGCCCAGAAGTGGTCGCCAACCAGAAAATGAAGAAAGACCCGAGCAGTGGTGACGGCCTACTGCTGCAACTGGTGCGCAACCCAGACATTCTCGCCACCCTTGCCGCCCGCAGCGACCGCCCCTTCAGTGTTGGCTTTGCCGCCGAGACCGAACACCTGCTGGACTACGCCGCCCGCAAACTGCGCGACAAAAACCTCGACTTAATCGTCGCCAACGACGTGGCCAATCCGAATATTGGCTTTAATAGCGAAGAGAACGCCTGCAGCGTGATTGATCGCGAACTGCTGGAAACACGCTTCGCGCAAACCAGCAAAGGCAAAATCGCCCGCCAGTTGGTGGCTTTTATCGCCGACCGCCTGCCTGAATCCACCGAACCGAACTGAGCCCACATGCACTCACTACAAGCCAAAATTCTTGACCCACGCATCGGCAACGAATTTCCGCTGCCCCAGTACGCCACCCCAGGTTCTGCCGGCCTCGACCTGCGCGCTATGCTGACCGAGGACCTGCTGCTGGAGCCGGGGCAAACGGTTTTGATCCCCACCGGCCTGTCGATTTATATCGCCGACCCAGGTCTCGCCGCGTTGATTTTGCCGCGCTCGGGGCTCGGCCATAAACACGGCATCGTGCTGGGCAATCTGGTCGGCTTGATCGACTCCGATTACCAGGGCGAACTGTTGGTATCGTGCTGGAATCGCGGCAGCAGCGCATTCAACATCAGCGTTGGCGAACGCATTGCTCAGCTGATTTTGGTGCCTGTGGTGCAAGCGCACTTTGAACTGGTCAGTGAGTTCGATCAGAGCCAACGCGGCGCCGGCGGCTTTGGCCACTCTGGCAGTAACTAACCACTAGTATTTTCCAGCCTGCAGGCCCAAGGAGACGCACCGTGAAACTGTTTAAGCGCCGCGCCAAGGACACGCAAGACCCTCGCAGCCCGGCTCTGCCGCAAGCCTCGGCGATGAACCGCAACAGCGCCGCCATCAAAATATTGGTTCCCGGCACAATCGCCGTGGTGCTGGGCTTGCTAGCCGGCGCGGCGCTGCTTTGGTATGCGCTTTTTTATACCGCACAGGCCCAACAACAAGCTGAGCTCAGTCGTGCCTGGGGCGAAAGCCAGGCCACAGCCCTGCAACAAGCAATCAAACACTTAAGTGCAGAAACCATCGAAGCGGCGCGCAATCCGCAATTGATTTCCGCCCTGCAAAGCCAAGACAAAGAGCAAATAGCCAGCGCTGAACGCAACCTTACTTACGGCGACGGTATAGTCGACGCGCAGATCAACGCCCGCGGCCAAGCCGTACAAGACAGCAATCGCGCCGCACCGATGAACTTTGCTGCCCTAGACATGCTGCGCCGTGCGGAATCTGGGCAAATACCACCCCCGGAAGCCTATAAAGTTGGTCGCCGCTGGCTGGTCTACAGCGCGGCACCATTACGCCTGAGCGATAGCACGCCGCCCGAGGGCAGTTTATTGCTGGTGGTAGACATCCAGCGCCTGCTAAACGCCCTGCCGCAACTCAGCGCGGATATTGGTCAATTGCAACTGTCGCAACAATTTGGCAACGCGCCCATACAACTGCTTGAACAACGCGGCGAAGGTGCAGACACCGCCGTACAAAACCTTAACAGCGGCAATCCCAACTGGAAGCTCAGCTTCACGCCCGGCAGCGCGCTGACCCAATCGATATTCCCTCCGCAATTGTTGCTATTAGCCGCCTTGCTGGCCTTGGTTGGCGCCCTCGTAGGACTGTTTCTGACCTACAGCGAAATGCAGCATCGCCTGCGCGCCGACGTGGCGCAATTGACCCAACTGGTCAATGAATTGATCACCGGCAAACAGGTAAAAGCCTTCAGCCTCAGCCTGCCATTACTGGATGCCTTGGCGAAAATGCTCGCCCGTTTATCGCAACGTAAGCGTGAAACCACCACCAACAACGATCAATCGCCCAACCTTGTCAAAGTGCCTGAAGCGCAGAACAGCGTGAGTGATGAAGTTGCTGATCCAATGTTTCAAGACACAGACATTCTCGACATCGACATTCTCGACGAAGATTTTGACCTCCTGGGCCTGGAGCAAACCCCCGCTATGAGTCAGGAGCGAAGAACCGCACCGCAACTGGACGCCAATATTTTCCGCGCCTATGACATACGCGGCGTGGTGGGCGCCAGCCTAACGCCCGAGGCGGCTTACTGGATTGGTCGCGCAATCGGTTCCGAGAGCTTGGCTCAAGGCGAGCCAAATGTATCGGTGGGCCGCGACGGCCGCCTATCCGGCCCGCTATTGGTTGAACAATTAATTCAAGGCCTGCTTGATTGCGGCTGCCAAGTTAGCGACGTCGGCATGGTGCCGACTCCCGTGCTGTATTACGCCGCTAACATTCTCGCCGGCAAGTCTGGCGTGATGCTCACCGGCAGCCACAACCCGCCGGATTACAACGGCTTTAAAATCGTCATTGCTGGCGACACCTTAGCCAACGAGCAGATCCAAGCATTGCGCCTGCGCATTGAAAACCAAGACCTGGCCAGCGGCGTGGGTAACTGCGAACAGGTCGACGTGCTCGATCGCTACTTCAAACAAATCCGCGATGACATCGCTTTGGCCAAGCCAATGCGTGTGGTGGTTGACTGCGGCAATGGCGTCGCCGGCGTGATCGCCCCACAACTGATCGAGGCGCTGGGCTGCACGGTGATTCCGCTGTTCTGCGAGGTTGATGGCAACTTCCCTAATCACCACCCAGATCCTGGCAAGCCAGAGAATCTGGTCGACTTGATCGCCAAGGTGAAATCCGAGAACGCCGACCTAGGACTGGCCTTCGACGGTGATGGTGACCGTGTTGGCGTGGTCACTAACACCGGCACCATCGTTTACCCAGACCGCTTGCTGATGCTGTTTGCCAAGGACGTGGTGTCACGCAACCCCGGCGCAGACATCATCTTCGACGTTAAATGCACGCGCCGCCTGACGCCACTGATCAGCGGCTACGGTGGTCGCCCGGTGATGTGGAAAACTGGGCACTCGCTAATCAAGAAAAAAATGAAAGAAACCGGCGCCTTGCTGGCCGGTGAAATGAGCGGGCACATCTTCTTCAAGGAGCGCTGGTTCGGCTTCGACGACGGGATCTACAGCGCTGCGCGGTTGCTGGAAATTCTCAGCCAAGACAAGCGCGACGCCGAACACGTGTTCTCGGCGTTTCCGAATGACATCTGCACGCCAGAAATCAACATTGCAGTCACTGACCAAAGCAAGTTCAGCATCATTGAATCCTTGCAACGTCATGGCCAGTGGGGCGATGCCAACCTGACCACCCTCGACGGCGTGCGCGTCGACTACCCCAAGGGCTGGGGCTTGGTGCGCGCCTCCAACACCACGCCGGTGTTAGTGCTGCGCTTTGAGGCCGAGACTGAAGAGGAACTCAAACGTATTCAAGAGCTGTTCCGTGCGCAGCTTTATAAAGTCGCACCGGACGTCGAACTGCCCTTTTGATTGACCGCATCCGCTTAAATTTTTACTGATTTATAAAGCATAGGAAAACATCCATGACGCTCAGCCGCGACGCTGCCACCCAAGTTCCCCAGGTCCTGTCTGAGGCGCTGCCCTACATTCGCCGTTTTGTCGGTAAAACGCTGGTGATCAAATACGGCGGCAACGCCATGGAAAGCGAAGAGCTGAAAAACGGTTTTGCCCGCGACATCGTACTGATGAAAGCAGTCGGCATTAACCCGGTGGTGGTACATGGCGGCGGCCCGCAAATTGGCGACCTACTCAAGCGTTTGAGCATCGAAAGCCACTTTATCGACGGCATGCGCGTCACCGACGCCGAGACCATGGATGTGGTGGAGATGGTGCTGGGCGGCCTGGTCAACAAAGATATCGTCAACCTGATCAACCATCACGGCGGCAGTGCCATTGGTCTGACCGGCAAGGATGCGCGGCTGATCCGCGCAAAAAAGCTCATCGTTAGTCGGCAAACCCCGGAAATGACCAAACCGGAAATCATCGACATCGGTCACGTCGGTGAAGTCACCGGAGTCAACGTCGAACTGATCAACATGCTGGTGTCCGGCAACTTCATTCCTGTCATCGCGCCGATCGGCGTCGGCGAGAACGGTGAGTCTTACAACATCAACGCAGACTTGGTGGCTGGCAAAGTAGCCGAAGCCCTCAAAGCTGAAAAGCTCATGCTGCTGACCAACATTGCGGGCTTAATGAACAAGCAAGGTGAAGTGCTGACTGGCTTGAGCACCGCGGAAGTCAATGAGCTGATCGCCGATGGAACTATCTACGGCGGCATGCTACCGAAGATCCGCTGCGCTCTAGAAGCCGTGCAAAGCGGGGTCAGCAGCGCACACATCATCGATGGCCGTGTACCCAACGCGGTGTTGCTGGAAATCTTCACCGACATTGGCGTAGGCACCAAGATCACCAATCTGGATTAACCTCGGCAGCGGCTTAAGGCTGAACGCAAAAGACCAGCAACTGCTGGTCTTTTTTGTGCCCAAAGGTGATGCGCCGCGAACGACCGGTTACGCCGCACAAACCAGCCTAGCGCTGACCGCTGAGCAGTAGCGCCAAGCGCGCACGATCTTCAGTAAACCCCGCGTCAGCTTGCTGGCGGATCAGCGTAAAGCGGGCAATATCCTTTAGCCGACTCTCTTGCTCGGCCTTAAGATTACTGATTTGCACCAACAAGCTTTCCGGCACCACGCGACCCGAACGCTCCAGCTCAGCGGCTTGGCTCTGAAAGTTGGCTTGCTGGGTGCGCAGTGATTGCAAATTGCTGCGCGACGAACCAATTGCGCCATCCAACTCCGCAAGTTTTCGCTCACGAGCGCGATCAACATCTTCAAGGCTCGAGTACAGGCGCAGCAGTTGGTTATCCGAGCTGGCCTGCGCCTTCTCTTGGCTTATACGCAAACGTTCTGCCGCAGTCGGCGCCGGCGGGATAGTGCGCAGCAAACGACCCTGATCATCCAGCACGTCATAGCCTTTACCGATGTACAGCGGCGGCACGCCCTGACGATCAAGCACCACCACACCCTTATCGTTCAGGTAACGATAAAGCTCGCTGGCCCCAGCCAACGCTGGCAGCAGTATGAGTAGCAGCAATGAAAAGCGCAGCGCGCCCGATTTGCGCATAGAAACAACCCTGTCGTAATTTTAGCTAGATACCATACTGCGCACGGTAGGCTTCTACCGCCGGCAGATGCTGTTTAAGCTCAACATTATCGGCCAGATATTCCAGTACTTGTGCCAACGACACAATACTGATTACCGGCATAGCAAAGTCTCGCTCAACCTCCTGAATCGCCGACAGCGCACCCTGGCCGCGCTCTTCACGATTAAGCGCAATCAACACCCCGGCCGCTTGCGCACCTTGCGCCTGAATGATCTGCATCACTTCACGAATGGCCGTGCCGGCGGTAATCACGTCATCAACAATCAACACTCGCCCCTGCAGCGGAGCGCCGACCAAACTGCCGCCCTCACCATGGGCTTTGGCCTCTTTACGGTTAAAACACCACGGCATATCTAGCTGATGCTGTTCAGCCAGCGCCACAGCAGTGGCTGCAGCCAACGGAATACCTTTGTAGGCGGGGCCAAACAGCACATCGAAGGCAATCCCACTTTCAACCACCGCCGCCGCATAAAAGCGGCCTAATTGCGCTAAGGCCGAGCCGCTATTGAACAAGCCTGCATTGAAAAAATACGGACTCACACGCCCAGACTTGAGGGTGAACTCACCAAAACGCAAAACTCCGCGCTCAATGGCGAAACGAATAAAGTCGCGTTGATACGTTTGCATGAAAAAGCCCCGAACGGCACGGTTATATTGATAAGTTTAGACGCCGCGCAGTTCGCACGCAGGCAGATAGAAGCAGGATTTATTCCCGAAAACGCTGCAGCGCAGCAAATATTCAACGAATGCCCGGCGAATTTAGCTAATACAGAGGAGCTCGGGTATCATACACGCACGTGTTTTTTGGGGCCATTTATGCGGATTATCAGCGTCAACGTCAATGGAATGCAGGCGGCCGTCGAGCGCGGTCTGCTGACGTGGTTACACGCTCAAAATGCCGACGTTATCTGCCTGCAAGACACCCGCCTCTCAGCATTTGAATTAGATGATCCTGCCTTCCAGCTGGACGGCTACTTTCTTTATGGCTGTGATGCCGAGGTGCCAAGTCAAGGCGGCGTGGCGCTGTATTCGCGCCTGCAACCGAAAGCCATCATCAGCGGCCTGGGCTTTGAAACTGCCGATCGTTACGGCCGCTACCTGCAAGCCGACTTCGATAAAGTCAGCATCGCCTGCGTACTTATGCCTTCCGGGCAAAACGGCGACGAGAGCTTGAATCAAAAATTCAAGTTTATGGACGACTTCGCCCATTATCTCGACAAGCAGCGCCGCAAGCGCCGCGAATACATCTATTGCGGCTCACTGTATGTGGCGCATCAAAAACTCGACGTAAAAAACTGGCGCGACTGCCAGCAAGCACCGGGTTTTCTAGCCACCGAACGCGCGTGGATGGATCAAATTGTCGGCAACATGGGCTATGTCGATGCCTTGCGTGAAGTCAGCCGTGAAGCCGATCAATTTAGCTGGTGGCCCGACACCGAGCAGGCTGAATTGCTCAATCTCGGCTATCGCTATGACTATCAACTGCTCACCCCAGGCCTACGTCGCTGCGTGCGCGGTGCACGCCTGCCCCGCCAGCCGCGCTTCTCTGAGCACGCACCTCTGATAGTCGACTACGACTGGACCCTCAGCCTCTAACGGAAGGCTTGAAAGCGCGACCTACCTAGCTGGGGCAGGACTCAATACCGTCCACCACTGCAGCAAACACAACGGTTAGCCGCGCTGCATTAGCGCGGCGCCAAGCCATAAAAAAACCGGCCAATTCGCCGGTTTTTTTACAACGCTAAGCACTGAGTTACTTGATGAAGCGCCAGCAGAATGGGTAGCGATAAGCCTGCCCAGCATTCGCCTTGATGCCGGCAATAACCGTCAACACCAAAGCCGTAGCACCCACTAGCAGCATCAACGGAAAACCAATCAACAGCCAAGCCAGCAACCCACACACCATCATACTCAGACTGTAAGTAAGCTGAAAATTCAGCGCTTCCTTACCTTGTGCATCGACAAACGGGTCAAGATCTTTCTTCAGCTGCCAGACAATCAACGGGCCGATGACATTACCAATCATCGGCGCCAGCAACCAAAAAAACGCCGCATAGTGACAAAGCATCGCCCACTGCCGTGCTTGCGCATCCGGCTGCTGGGGTGAAAGCACAACGCAATTGTCACGCATACGACCTTGCCTCGCTTGCTTAGTCAGCCAGTGCCGCTTGTTGCAACGCAAATAGCTCGTTCATACCCTGCTGCGCCAACGCCAACATGGCGGTCAGCTCTTCCGGCTGGAACGGCGCGCCTTCGGCAGTGCCCTGTACTTCGATAAAACCACCGGCGGCAGTCATCACCACGTTCAGATCGGTCTCAGCGGCTGAGTCTTCTGGATAGTCCAGATCCAGCACCGGCACGCCTTTATACATACCGACAGAAACAGCAGCGACCATCTGCTTGAGCGGATCACCGCCTTTCAGGCCGCCGCGCTTTTTCATCAGTTTCAGCGCATCAACCAGGGCCACCATGGCACCGGTAATCGACGCTGTACGCGTGCCACCGTCCGCTTGGATCACGTCGCAATCGACATAAAGGGTGTTTTCACCGAGCTTGGACATGTCTAGTGCAGCGCGCAGCGAACGGCCGATTAGGCGCTGAATTTCCAAAGTGCGACCGCCCTGCTTGCCACGGCTGGCTTCACGCTGGTTACGGCTACCAGTGGCGCGCGGCAACATGCCGTACTCGGCGGTCAACCAACCCTGGCCTTGGCCTTTAAGAAAGCGCGGCACGCCGGATTCCACACTGACCGTACAGATCACTTTAGTGTCGCCAAACTCCACCAACACCGAACCTTCGGCATGCTTGGTGTAGTTACGGGTGATACGGATCGGGCGCAGTTGATCTGCGGCACGGCCACTTGGACGATTCATCAAGGAATACCTATTTGGGACGGAAATCTGTCGAGCATTATAAGGCTCAGGCGCCGCCGAGGACATCGCGCATTTGTCCGGGCAGCACACTGCCCAGCTGTGCCCAGACACATCGTAGATTGGGAGACTCCGGCTACTGCGCTACAATTGCCGGTATTTCCACCGAATTTCGTCCAAGAGGTACGCCCATGGTGCACAGCATGACCGCCTTTGCCCGCACAGAACTGGCAGACAGCAACGGCACCCTGAGTTGGGAACTGCGCTCAGTCAATCACCGTTATCTTGAGCCCCAACTGCGCCTGCCCGAGGCCTTTCGTGACCTAGAAAGCGGCGTGCGCGATGCTCTGCGTCAGGGTCTGTCGCGCGGCAAAGTCGAATGCACTCTGCGTTTTAATGACGACAGCGCCGGCCAAGCACTCAATGTTGATCGTCAGCGTGCCGCGCAGCTGGTGGCCGCCGCCGAAACCATCGCCGACCTGATCAAGCAACCGGCCGCGCTAAATCCGCTAGAAATTCTCGCCTGGCCGGGCGTACTGGTCGCCGCCGCCAGCGACCCGCAAGCCCTAAATGCCGCGGCACTTAAGCTATTCACTGAAGCCCTTAGCGAGCTGAAAAACGGCCGTGGCCGCGAAGGTGCAGAGCTTGCCAAGTTGCTCAACGAACGTCTGGATGGGATTGACGGCGAAGTGGCTAACCTGCGTGAACTCGTACCGCAGATGCTCGCCAGCCAGCGCCAAAAAATTCTCGAGCGCTGCCGTGAAATGCAAACGGAGCTCGACCCGCAACGCCTTGAGCAAGAGCTGGTTTTGCTCGCGCAAAAAAGCGATGTCGCCGAAGAGCTCGACCGCCTCAGCACCCATGTCAGCGAAGTACGTCGTGTGCTCAAGGCCGGCGGCGCTGCCGGACGGCGCTTGGATTTTCTGATGCAAGAGCTTAACCGCGAAGCCAATACCCTAGGTTCCAAAGCCTTCGACACCCGTAGCACGCAAGCCGCCGTCAGCCTCAAAGTGCTGATCGAGCAAATGCGCGAACAAGTCCAGAACATCGAATAAACGAGCCCGCGATGACTACCCACACCACCTGCGGCACCCTATATATCGTTTCGGCGCCGTCTGGCGCTGGCAAAACCAGCCTGATCAAAGCCTTGGTCGACAGCCAAGCGCAGATCCGCGTCTCGGTGTCGCACACCACCCGCGCCATGCGGCCCGGCGAAGTTGACGGGGTGAACTATCACTTCACCGAGCGCCAGGCCTTTATTGAAATGCTTGAGCGTGACGAATTTCTTGAGCACGCCGAAGTATTCGGCAACCTCTACGGAACGTCCCAGCGCTGGCTGGAGCAAACCCTCAGAGAGGGCCTAGACCTGATTTTGGAAATCGACTGGCAAGGTGCACA
>JBBKVZ010000064.1:0-2683 GCA_037968715.1 Pseudomonas sp. | reverse complement strand
TCAACGCCATCACGCAAGCGCACAAACAGCACTACGCGGACGTCGTCGTGCCACTCCTGGCCGATGGCGATGGACTCCAACACCTGTTCGACTTTTTCGACTTGGCGATAGATTTCCGCGGTGCCGATGCGCACGCCGCCGGGGTTGAGTACCGCATCGGAGCGGCCATGAATCACCAGCCCACTGTGCTCGGTGATTTCGGCGTAATCGCCATGGGCCCAAATACCGGAAAAGTTCTCGAAGTAGGCCGCGTGGAACTTGCTGCCGTCGGCATCATTCCAAAACCCCACCGGCATTGAGGGGAAATGTTGGCTGCAGACTAACTCGCCTTTTTCAGCCGTGACCGACTGGCCGGCGTCGCTCCACACCTGCACGTCCATGCCCAAACCCTTGCACTGCAACTCGCCGCGCCAGACCGGCAATACCGGGTTGCCCAAGGCGAAGCAGGACACTATGTCGGTGCCGCCGGAAATCGACGACAGACAAACATCGGCTTTGATCTCGCGGTAAACGTACTCAAAACTCTCGTGGGACAGCGGCGAGCCGGTGGACAAAATCGCCTTCAGCCGGCTCAGCTGGTGCGTGCTGGCAGGCTTGGCACCGGCTTTCTCAAGTGCCGCTAGGTACTTGGCGCTGGTGCCGAAGATCGAGATATTTTCCGCATCTATCAGGTCGATCAGTCGCTCGGGGCCAGGATAAAAGGGGGAGCCGTCGAATAACACCAAGGTCGCGCCCAATGCCAAACCGGAGACCAACCAGTTCCACATCATCCAACCGCAGGTGCTGTAGTAGAACAGTGTGTCGTCGCGCGTCAGGTCGGTGTGCAGACCGAGTTCTTTAACGTGTTGCAGTAAGGTGCCGCCCACACCATGCACGATGCACTTGGGTACCCCGGTGGTGCCGCTGGAATAAAGGATATACAGCGCTTGCTCGAACGCTACTGGGACGAACTCGGGCTCACCGCCGGGCTGGTAGAAGTCTTCCCACAACGCCACTTTGGCTGGGGTCTGGTAATCGCCGAGCTGTGCTTCGGAGCGTGCATAGGACACCACCAGCAGCTGGGTCAGCGCGGGGAGGCGGGCGAGGATTTCATTGAGTTTGCTGGTTAGGTCCAGAGATTTGCCCGCATAGCGATAGCCCGCGCAGGCGATCAGCACCTTGGGCTCGATTTGGCCGAAACGATCGATCACCCCTTGCGTGCCAAAATCCGGCGAGCAGCTCGACCAAGTAGCACCGAGGCTGGCAGTGGCGAGCATGCCCACCACAGTCTGCCAAGTGTTGGGCATAAAGGCCGCGACCCGGTCGCCGATACCGACGCCGAGGATTTTCAACTGGCCTTGCAGACCCGCCACATGGGCGGCTAATTGTGCATAGCTGAGTTGCTCACGCGAACCGTCTTCGCCGATGGCGACCAAAGCCGGCTGCTCATCGCGGCGGCGCAGCAAGTGCTCGGCAAAATTCAATGTGGCGCCAGGAAACCAGTGGGCGCTGGGCATGGCTTTGCCTTCACTGAGTACGGCGTTGGCCGGCGTGCTGAAACGTACCGCAAAGAAATCGGCGATGGCCTGCCAAAATAGCGCTCGCTGCGCCACGCTCCAGGCATGCAGCGCGGGGTAGTCAGCCAGCGCCAGTGAATGGCGCTGATTAACGAACAGCCGAAACGCCGTCATGCGAGTGGCGGCGGTGCGTTCGGCGGAGGGCGTCCAGAGCGGTTGCGACATTGCGATTCTCCATTCTTATGGCGTGAGCGTATTCGTAGGGTGGGCTTTAGCCCGCCATTTGCCTTGGCGGTGGGCTGAAGCCCACCTTACAGCCACTGCAAGCAGTATCAGGCGTGGCGGGCGCGGGCCACCCGCGAGCCGTTTTCGCGGCCCAGCACCGTGCAAATACGCTGGCCGGCAGCGATCAGTTGGTCCAGATCGATGCCGGTGTGAATGCCCAAGCCGTTGAGCAAATACAGCACATCTTCCGAGGCTACATTGCCCTTGGCACCCTTGGCATAAGGGCAGCCGCCGAGGCCAGCCACCGAGCTGTCGAACACGCTGATGCCCTCAAGCAGGCTGGCGTGAATATTGGCCAGCGCCTGTCCGTAGGTATCGTGAAAATGCCCGGCCAATTGGCTGCGCGGTATATCACGCCCTACCACGTCGAAAAGACGACGGGTTTCGCCAGCGGTGCCAACGCCGATGGTGTCACCGAGCGAAACTTCATAGCAGCCACTGTCGAGTAGCTCGCGGGCAATCGCAGCCACTTGCTCCGGCGATACGTCACCGTCGTAGGGGCAACCCAGCACACAAGAAATATAACCGCGCACCTTGACGCCATGCTCCTGCGCCGCCGCCATCAACGGCTCAAAACGTTGCAGGCTCTCGGCAATCGAGCAGTTGATGTTTTTTTGCGAGAACGCCTCGGAGGCAGCGGCAAACACGGCGACTTCCTGCACGCCAGCAGCCAGCGCCGCTTCAAAGCCTTTCAGGTTGGGCGCCAGCGCCGCGTAAGTCACGCCAGAGCGCTGCTGGATACCGGCAAAGACCTCGGCCGACCCCGCCATCTGTGGCACCCACTTGGGCGAGACGAAGCTGCCTACTTCGATATAGCTCAGGCCCGCCGCGCTCAGATCATCGACCAGCCGTACCTTGTCGGCAACGCTGATGGGCTGTTTCTCGTTCTGTAAGCCATCACG
>JBBKVZ010000063.1:0-4700 GCA_037968715.1 Pseudomonas sp. | reverse complement strand
GCAGTTGCGCCGCATGGCTGATAGCGCCGAGCGGGTTGCGAATTTCGTGGGCAATACCGGCTGTGAGACGGCCTAGGGAGGCAAGCTTTAGTTGCTGGGCTTGTTGGGCAATTTGCGAGATGTCATCGAGAAAGATCAGCGTGTCGAGTTGCTCACCGCGCTGCAAGGGCACAAAACTGGGTTGAAGCAATGGGCCGTTACTCAGCGGCTGCAGGCTCTGCGGACGCAGCGTCGGGTTATGGCGCCATTGCTGCAGGCTTTTAACGAGCTCAATGCAGTGTGGGTCAAGTACCTTACCTTGCAGTTGCGTGTGCCCGAGCAGGCTCAGCGCGCCTGGGTTAGCCATGAGTACGCGGTGCTGATTGTCGAGGAGCA
Source organism: Pseudomonas sp. (assembly GCA_037968715.1). Taxonomy (GTDB): domain Bacteria; phylum Pseudomonadota; class Gammaproteobacteria; order Pseudomonadales; family Pseudomonadaceae; genus Aquipseudomonas. The sequence continues at coordinate 4,325 of JBBKVZ010000063.1, read as the reverse complement.
AAATGCCGGTGCGCATGCGCTGTAAAATTAGGCTGTTGAGGGTTTCTAGATTAGAGACAGCCGTCGCGCGTTGGGCAGCGAGGGTTTCGCTTTGCTGCAAGCGGCGTGTTAGACCTTGCAAAAATAGTGCTGCTGCGAAACACAGAGCGCCAAGGGCGCCTGCTTGCAAGTATTGACCGCTGGATGCGGGCCGGCTGATGCTGAGATAGAACGTCAGGTAAATCATGCCGCTGGCGGCGACTGCGGCAATCAGCAGGCCGATTCGGCCGCGCAGCAAGATATTAGCGATCGCCACGGCAACAATAATCAGGTTGCCGAGCCCGCTGGGGCCCCCCCCTGCCGCGTAAAACAGTGCCGACAGCAATAAGACATCCAGTAGTGCGACGCTAAATACTTGCAGAACGTTTTTCGGCTGTCGCACGAACGCGGCAAATAGCAGGTTGATGCCCAGATACGCCCAGCTGACCCAGGCAAATAATCTGGCGTTAACGAGGTCGAGTATTTGCGCGTCGAGCTCGGCGTAAGTCAGTCCGACCAGTGCCAGGCCAATGACGGCTCGGTAGAGGTGGTAAAGCCTTAAAATGCGCAGGCTTTGGTTGTCGCTTAGCTCAGTGGGCTCAATGCTCACGATGGGCGGGGCCTTGTTGCTCGTGAGCTTGGCAGCAATAGTGGATTGCCCCGTTGGTAAGCGCCAGGCGCTGGGGAACATGCACGCCGCAATGCGCGCAGCGCACCATTGGCTCGCTGTCGGGGGCGGTTGGTTTTACGGGGCGAGCTTGCCTGTGACGAGATCGCCATAGCCATATAACGGTGCCAATTAACGCGAGGATGAGCAGGAGGCGCAGCAGCATGGGATGTTCTTCTTGAATATGCGTAGGGCAGTTTAGCCAAGCCCCTGGCAGCAGTACAAAGGTTAATGCACTGCCGGCTTTTGTTGCTGGCGCAGATATTAGCGAGTTCGTTTGAGGGCTTGGCTAGGCTTACTTTCCAGTCGTCGGTGGTTTGCGCGGCAATAAAAAGGGAGGCTAGTGGCCTCCCTTTTCATGGTTACGCGGGTGCTCTAATCGAAAACACCAAAGGTCAGGTAGCTCCACATTGAGCGGCTTTTGCTGCTGGCTTTTGCTTGTGGGTCATTTGCGTTCGGTGCTTGTAACTCTTCTGGGATTTCCTCGGCGGCATTTTCATACTGGCGAGCAATATCTTGACTGGCGCGGGTTTCGCCCGGTGGCAAGGGCGCATCGCTTTCCAGTAGGCCGAGGGTAGCTTTACTCAGCCAGCTGCGATTGTCGGCTTCATCTTGGCTGGCGATAAACTGACCGTCCACCAAGTTTGGCGAGTCGGGGTAGTTAAGCTTTAGCGTCTCCAAGCTTGTCGCGGCTAACTCAGTCAGCCCGAGGCGTTGGTAGGCTTCAACCATGAGGGCTAGGCCGTCGGCTACCGCAGGGGTTTCCTGGAAGTTTTCCACTACATAGCGCCCGCGGCTGGCGGCGGCAACATAAGCCTGACGCTTGATATAGTAGTGGCCAGCGTGAATTTCGTAGGCGGCCAGCAGATTGCGCAGATAAACCATGCGCTTCTTGGCGTCGGGCGAGTAGCGGCTATTAGGGTAGCGGCTGGTCAGTTGTGCGAACTCATTGAATGAATCGCGTGCTGCGCCGGGGTCGCGCTTGGTCAGGTCTAGAGGCAGGAAGCGCGCCATGATGCCGCGATCTTGCTCAAACGAAGTCAGGCCTTTTAAGTAATAGGCGTAGTCAACGTTAGGGTCTTGTGGGTGTAAGCGGATGAAGCGTTCGGCCGCCGATTTGGCAGCCTCTGGCTCTATGCTCTTGTAATAGGCAAAGATCAGGTTCAGCTGCGCTTGTTCGGCGTAGCGGCCAAAGGGGAAGCGTGACTCAAGCGCCTTGAGCTTGCTGACCGCGCTGGAGTAACTGCTGTTATCCAGGTCCTCTTGCGCTTGTTGATAGAGTTCCTTTTCGCTGAGGTTTTCATCAACGATGTCGCTGGATGAGCAGGCGGCGGTTAGTCCGAGGATGGCGATCAGCAGCAGGTGTTTCACTTGCATGGCGGCTTGCGTCCCTGTGACGGCTGGCTGTCTTGAGCGCAGTCGTCCTGTTATGATGGGTGTCCCTGTTCGGGGACAAATTTTCCGTATTTAACCACAAGCGCGCTGCTGAAACCAAAAGCTGCGCGCCAACCGCAGCAGCCCATGCCTGAAATCACTCAACATCGTGCAGAAATTCCATCCGATTTAGGCGGCCAGCGTCTCGATCAAGTTGCCGCGCAGCTCTTCGATGAGTACTCGCGTTCACGCCTTACCACTTGGATTAAAGACGGTCGCTTAACAGTTGACGGCGTGGTCGTGAGGCCACGAGATATCGTTCACGGCGGCTCTGTGCTTGAGCTAAGCGCCGAGCAGGAGGCGCAAGGCGAGTGGATTGCGCAAGATATTCCGCTTGATATCGTCTACGAAGACGATCAAATTTTGGTGCTCAACAAGCCTGCTGGCTTGGTGGTGCACCCGGCGGTTGGGCATGCTGACGGCACTTTGCTGAATGCCTTGCTGTATCACGTCCCTGACCTAGTCAATGTGCCGCGCGCGGGTATTGTGCATCGCTTGGATAAAGACACCACGGGTTTGATGGTGGTTGCCAAGACCTTGCAGGCGCAGACCAAGCTGGTTGATCAATTGCAGAATCGCACCGTCAGCCGTATCTACGAGGCTATTGTGATTGGTGTAATTACTGCCGGTGGCAAGATCAACGCGCCTATTGGTCGGCATGGTCAGCAGCGCCAACGCATGGCGGTGATGGAAGGTGGCAAGGCGGCGGTCAGTCACTATCGCGTGCTGGAGCGCTTTCGTTTGCACACCCACACTCGGGTTAAGTTAGAAACGGGGCGTACCCACCAGATTCGTGTGCACATGTCGCATATTAACTTCCCGCTGGTTGGCGACCCTGCTTACGGCGGACGTTTTCGTATCCCGCCGGCAGCCAGTCAAACCTTGGTACAGGCGCTCAAAGACTTTCCACGCCAAGCCCTGCATGCACGCTTTCTTGAGTTGGATCACCCGACTACCGGTGTGCGGATGAAATGGCAGGCGGCCTTGCCCGATGACTTCGTTTGGTTGCTGACGCTCTTGCGTCAGGATCGCGAAGCCTTTATCGGTTGAGTGGCGGCAAGCAATGAATAACTGGCCCGCAGACTGGCTGGTGCCCGACTGGCCAGCACCTGCTCGGGTTAAGGCTTGCGTCACAACGCGGGCTGGCGGGGTTAGTTTGCCGCCGTTCGATAGTTTTAACCTCGGCGATCACGTTGAGGATTGCCCTCTTGCGGTGTTTGCAAACCGCCAGCGCCTGACTGCTGCGATTGGCTGTGCGCCAGCGTGGCTGCGTCAGGTGCACGGTGTGCATGTTGCTGCGGCGGACTCGACGCAGGTAGTTGAGGCAGACGCCAGTTACGCGACGGGCGCAGGTGTTGCCTGTGCGGTAATGACTGCCGACTGCCTGCCCGTGTTGTTCTGTGATCGTGCCGGCACAACAGTGGCGGCCGCCCATGCAGGTTGGCGCGGACTGGCTGCTGGGATGCTAGAGGCGACGGTGCAGGCTATGGCGCTGCCCGCTGAACAATTGTTGGCTTGGCTTGGGCCGGCGATTGGTCCTAGCGCGTTTGAAGTGGGCGGCGAAGTGCGCGAGGCTTTTGTGGCGGTCCACCCCCAAGCAGCGACGGCCTTTGTGCCGAGCATTAATCAGGGGCGTTTTTTCGCCGATATTTATGCCTTGGCGCGTATCCGTTTGGCGGCCTGTGGCGTGCTGGCGGTGTATGGCGGTGGTTTGTGTACCGTTAGTGATCCGCGCTTCTATTCCTATCGGCGCATGTCGCGCAGTGGCCGCTTTGCCTCGCTGATCTGGCTCAGCTAATTACATATTCCGCTCGCACCAGCGTTGCTGGCTAAGCTCTTGCTAGCTGCGTGTTAGTTCGGCCATGCGCAGTGCGCGGCAAGGCTGCTCACGCCAGCGACTGATCTAGGTCAAGGCTGCCGGCCTTGAATCGCCGAGAATCATCCTTATCTATAGATGAGTGCACTCACAGGCTTTTTTGCGCGTAATGCGCATGCCTGTTGGCAAATAAAATAGGACGAATGCTATGCGTATTGATCGTTTAACCAGCAAGTTGCAGTTGGCCTTGTCGGACGCTCAGTCCATGGCGGTTGGCCTTGATCACTCGGCTGTCGAGCCGCTGCATTTGCTGCAGGCGTTGCTGGAGCAGCAAGGCGGGGCCATTAAACCGCTGCTGATGCAGGTTGGTTTCGACGTGGTTAGCCTGCG
>JBBKVZ010000062.1:0-15708 GCA_037968715.1 Pseudomonas sp. | reverse complement strand
CTTGGTGAAGCCATCTGCCAACAACAGAGCCGTGGCTTTGAGCTGTTCGCGCAAGTGCCGCACATGACCTTCCCCGGCGGCAAACACCTGCGCTCACCGCTGCTGGCCTTGGGCATGCTCTGGTATCGGGCCAAGGATGCGCTGGGCCTGCATTGAGGTGCGGGAGAGGTTTAGCGACCCACTGAGACGAGGTAAATACAGCAAACCGCAGGTAGCGGCGGCCCGCGACCGCTCCTAAGAGTCGCGGCTAAAGCCCCTACAACATTGACGCTACTCACCGTCCGCAGTATCGCGGACAGCCGCCGCTCCCACAGAGTCCTCCCTGCACAGACATCTAGGCCAGCCTATGTACCTCACGGCAACCCAATTGGCGCACCTCGCGCCCTAAACTGCTCGGCGGTCAGGCCGCGGCAAAAAACTCTAGATTCCAGCCTCGACGCCGCCTTACTCCCCTGCCGGCCGTCTATTCCCATTAGCCGCCAAGTAATGACCCTCCTCATTTTTGCAACCGCCGTTTGCACTATCGACGAGGAGCACTGTCACCTTTCCTTAAACAAGCCTGCGCCATAGTGCGTTCAGCCCGCGCCGGTCTATGGGTTCGCCTGAACACGGGCGCAGCGCAAGGCTTGGGTATTTCTTCACACAGGTACAGGAGGTACACCCGTGCATAGTCACAAACGCATGTTAAGGCCGGCAGCATGGTTCACCAGCGGTTTGCTCTTACTCTTGTCCTTGTCGGGCTATGCCGCTCAGGTCGGCAGTCCCATTACCGATGAGGCGGCGGACTTGTTAACAACTAGCGGAAAACTCAGCCCCGTCGACCTCAAGCCCGCCACGCCGCGCAATTACCGTCACGAACCACTGCCCCAAGCACCCGTTATTCACTCGAATCCACAGACACATGAACTCCAAGTCGAGCTGACCGCCACTTACGCCAGCCGCAGTTTCACCACCTTGCGCAACGGCCAATCCGTCACCGAGCAGCTCTATCTGCGCAGCTACAACGGCGAGCCTATAGGCCCGACCCTGATGGCCCGCCCTGGCGATACTTTGAAAATTCGTCTGGTTAATAATTTGCCGGCAGATGCGCATGCGCCCCATTGCGATGAACATAGCGTGTGCAACCATAACTTCCCGCACCACTTCAACACCACCAACCTGCACACCCACGGTCTGCATGTGAGCCCGACCGGTCGCAGCGACAATGTCTTTGTCCGGCTCACGAGTGGCGAGGCATTCGACTACGAGATCAAGATCCCTGCAGATCACCCTGCCGGCACCTTCTGGTATCACGCCCACCTGCACGGTTCGACCTCTGTACAGGTGGGCAGCGGCATGGCCGGCGCACTGGTTGTCGAGGGCGATTACGACCGCACGCCACGACTGCGGCATGCCGACCAGCGCACCATTATGCTGCAAGAAATCGCCTTTGATCAGAATGGCCGCATCGAGAACAACGACACCTATGCCCCCACGGCGTGGACCGACCAGGCCACCGCGCGCGGTTGGCACATCGCCCTCAACGGCAAAGTGATGCCAGAGATTCGCTTGCAGCCTGGCGAGGTCGAACTGTGGCGATTTGTACATGCTGGCGTGCGCAAGCTGCTTAATCTGCGCCTGGTGTCCGCCTGCAGTAGCGAGCCGGCGATCCCGCTGATCCAACTGGCAGCTGATGGCATTCCCTTCAGCAGCAAACGCCTGGCGGACGATCAAGGCGTGTTCCTCGCGCCCGGTTACCGCAGCGATATCGCCGTGCGGGCGCTACGTCCAGGGACCTATTACCTACTCGACACCCAGAGTCCTAGCGCGACCGTCACACTGCCGGCCAGCTATTGTGATCGGCAACGGGGCAAGGCCCCCCTAGTGCTCGACCAGCAGGCGCAGAATATCCTCGCCCGGGTCGTGGTGGGCGGCACCCCTCGGCCCATGGGTTACCCACTCAATGCTCAGCTGGCGCGACTCAAGCGCCCGCAACCGATCGCCGATAGCGAGCTGAGCGCACAACCGCAGTATGTCAAATTCGATATCGACATCAGCCGCACCCCCTGGGTCGGCCTGATCAACGGCAAGGCCTACGATCCCGAACAGCCACGCTTACTCAAGCTGGGCGAGGCGCAGACTTGGTATATCTCGTCGGCGTTCTCCCATCACCCCTTCCATATCCACGTCAATCCGTTCGAGATCATCGAACGCGATCGCAGCGGCAACATCGTCGACCGTTACTGGAAGGACACCATCAATACCCCCCAAATCGACCCGAACGACGAGGCCGCCAGCACCATCGAGGCACGCATGCGTTACCGCGACTTCGCCGGGGCCTTCGTCAGCCATTGCCACATTCTCGACCACGAGGATCACGGCATGATGGAGAAAATCGTCATCCAGCCCTGAACCCTGTCGCACCCATCGACCACGCCACAACCTAGGCCGCTCTGGCAGTACTAGGCTCTGCTCGACCTAAAGGAGGACTTATGTCCATGGATATCGCCGTTGCCCCCCAGCTCCACAGCAAAGGATTGGCCGTTCCCCGCAAGGAAGACATCACCCAACATGAAATTGCCGCGCTGAAGACTCGCTTCAACCTGGCTGACGCCCACACGCACCAGAGTCAAAGCGCCAGCCAGCAACGCATCGTCGCGAGCCTGCCACAACTCTGGTATCGCGCCGAAAACCAGACCCAGCATCAAAGCGAGCAAGAATTCATCGAGGCCTTCTACCGCTTTCATGGTCAGCATCGCGCCCTGCAGCGCAAGGATGAGATCTATCTGCTGTATGCCGCTTCAATCGGCATGCACATCACCGCCACCTACCTGCGTAAGCACAACATGCGTGTCGGGCTGATCGAGCCCTGCTTCGACAACCTGCACGATCTGATGAAACACATGCAGGTGCCCATGTCGCCACTGAGCGAACGGCTGTTTCATGAGCCATCGGCGATCTATGGCAATCTGCTGGAACATGCCACCGAACTGGATGCGATAGTACTGGTGGACCCCAACAACCCCACTGGCTTCAGCCTGTTTTCGCCAGGACCGCTAGCGTTTCTGGAAGTCGTGCGCTTCTGCCTCGATTATGACAAGTTGCTGATTATCGACCTGTGCTTCGCCGCCTTCATGCTCACCTCGGGCCAGCCACGTTGCGACGTCTATGCCATCTTGGAAGATGCCGGCGTGCGCTATATCGCCATGGAAGACACCGGTAAAACCTGGCCGCTGCAAGATGCCAAGTGCGCCACAATCATGGCCAGCCGCGACATCAACGAGGACATCTACAACATAGTCACCAGCGTTCTGCTCAACGTCTCGCCGTTTATCCTCAATCTGATTACCCGCTACGTGGAGGACAGTGCGGCGGATGATTTTGCCTCAGTTCGCGAGGTGCTGGAAACCAACCGAGCGTGCGCCCGCGCCCAGCTGGATGGATCGTTGCTCGGCTATTGCGAACCCATGGTGAACACCAGCGTGGCCTGGTTCAAGATCAAGAATCCGCGCCTGTCCGCCGACGAGCTGCAGGCCTACCTGCTGCAGCAAAGTATCTACGTGCTCCCCGGCAAATACTTCTACTGGCACAACCCGCAGCAGGGCCAGCATTTCATTCGCATCGCCCTGGCGCGCCAGCCAGAGATGTTCGCCCAGGCCATGAACATCCTGTGCGCGGCTCTGGAGGCATTCCATGACTGAGGCCGTGCCCTTTATCGATGCCACCGTATTCCTCGGTATGCACCACCAAGACGAGCCGATCCGGCAACGCTCGGCGGCCTTCTTCCGCAGCCATTTCGAGCGCCGGACTCGAATGAACTACGAGCAGGTCGGCATCTGTGACGCCATCATCTGGAGGCAACCGCGCCGGGTGCAGGATATCTATTACCCCTTCATGGACCTCTTGCACAGTGAGATGCCGATCCTGCGCGAGGGCTATGCCTTCCGGGAAGTCAGCCTGGCCGTCAACGACCACCAACTGCTGCAACTGCGGCCTGAGCAGGCATTGCTAGCCGCGCAAATCCTGCTGCGTAAGGGGGCCGTACTCTTCACCCACGATCCGGCGCTACGGGCACTCCCCTGCCTGCAGCCAAAGCTGGGCGATTTTGACAGCCTCAACCTGGACTCGCCCTTTCCGTGCGAGCTGGAAGACCTCTATGAAGCCTCACGGCTCTTCATCCTCACCCACAAGGACTGGCACCATGTCGAGACACGGCATCTTTATTCCCTTGATCACTCCGCTTGACGAACAAGGCATGGTTTGCCGACAAAGCGTCGGCCAGTTGCTTGCCCACTCGCGCCATGTGGCCACTGGCTACATCCCCTGCTTGACCTCGGGAGAAGGCTGGCAGCTGAGTCTCGAACAATGGCAGGCGATGCTACGTTTCACCCTCGAACAGGCCGGCACACAGACGGTGATCGCCGGCATCGAACGCCCCTCCACTGACGAGGTGCTGGACTATGCGCAACGGGCCGAACGGCTCGGCGCAAGCGCCATCATGCTAACCTCGCCCTTCGGTGCCGAGGTCGACCAGCAGGCCATCCTCAACCATTACCGCCGGGTGCATGACAGTAGTAACCTGGAGATTTACATCTACAACGAGGCGGCGCTGTCGGGTAACGAGACGGCCTTTGAAACCCTGCTGGCCATCGCTGAGTTACCACGGGTGGTGGGCATCAAGGACTCGGCCGAGAACCCGCGCGTGACCGCGCAGATCAGCGCGCTGCGGGCGCGCGGCCTGGCCTATTACATCGGTTGGGAGCAGCGGCTGGCCGTCGGTCTACCGGCCGATGGCAACGTCGTCGCCCTGGCCAATCTTGAGCCTATGCTGTGCCGGGTAGCCCTAACTACCGCCGAGCCGCCTCTACAGGCAGAAATCGATCGTTTGAGCGAGACCTATCAGCTGCTCAGTACGGACTGGTATCGCCACATCAAGAAGGCCCTCAAGACGCGCGGCGTGATCAGTTCTGATCGCACCGTAGCCACCTGACGGGGAGGTGACGCAGATGTCCGCGCAACAGCAGCTCTACCGCTACAACCGCGCACGACTACAGAATCCGGAGGCCGGGGATCCAGCGCTGCTGACGTTCGAGCGACAGTGGATCGCCGACCGTTTGGCGGCGAGCCAGCCGCTGGACAACCCTAGCGACCTGCTCGGCTTACAGCAGCGTCTGGCCCAACTGAACATGGACGAGCAGCGCGAACTACCGGCGAGTGCGCGTTATGTCGGCGAGCAAATGCCCCTGGAGGAGTTCCGCATCCTGATCCAGGAGTTCGCAGTGGATGGCCTAACCGAGGCGCAGGTCTTCTATTTCATACTCCCACGCCTGACGCTGGAGGCGCAGATGCCTATGCTGCGCATCATGATCGACGAATTCGGCTCCGGTAATTTGCAGCGCGCCCATACCAGCCTGTACCTGCAGCTGTTACGCGAGCTGCAGATGCCGACCGAATTGGCCTTTTACAGCGAGCGTCTGGAACCGGACAGCTTCGCCTTCGTCAACCTGTTCTTCTGGCTGACCCTGCGCGCGGATGATCCATCCTATTTCGCCGGTGCCATCACCTATCTCGAAACGGCCATTCCGACCTTCTTCGAGTGCTATGTGCAGGCCTGCGAACGCTTAGGGATAGCCGCGCATGCCTACTACAGCGAGCACCAGCATATCGACGCCTTCCACGCCATCGAGGGCCAGCGGTTACTGCGAACGATGCATGCCAGCAACAGCCTCTGCCCACGCAAAGCCTGGCTCGGTGCCAAGTTGGCCAGCGGCATCACCAGCGCGGCTTTCGAGGGCGCTGTGGCCAAGGCGCGGCAGCTGCAAGACGGGTATTTCCCCAAGCGGCTGCGGCCGGCAAGCCACACGAGCAGCGCGTGCCCGGCGGTGATCCTCGAGCAACCCGGCAGCTCCCCACGAGCACAACCCCACAAGGAAAAAGGAGCGGCCTACTGATGGCTATCGACGATCATCGCGAAGAAGGGATGTTCCGCGTGACCATCGACGGTCAGCAATACCTCGTGCCGCGCTATTGCCCTCACCGGGCCGGGCGGCTGGCCCATGGTGCTATCAACCCACGACGCAAAACCATTAGCTGTCCGCTGCATTACTCGGTGTTCTGCCTGGAAACCGGCGAGCAACTGAGCGGGCCAACCTGTGCAAGGCTAGCGGTGGAAAAGCGCCGCGCGCAGGACGGTCAAGAGACATAAGAATCGACTCTTTTCTGCAAGCCGCACTTGCAGCTTTTTGCAATCCCCGCGGCCACCCCCCGGTAATAGACTGGCAATTCCCCCACTCAAAAGGATCTTCGTCATGGAGCTGAAACTCAACACCGCCAACTACCACGACCATGCTGCCCTGTTGCTGCGGGTATCCTTGGGCATGGTACTTATCGCCCACAGCGTGTACCTCAAGCTGATGATCTTTACCCTAGCCGGTACCGCCCAATTCTTCAGCACCATCGGCCTGCCAGGCTGGCTCGCCTATGTCGTCTTCGCCATGGAGGTCATTGGCGGCACGTTGCTGATCCTCGGTTATCGAGTGCGGATCGTGGCCCTGGCCCTGCTCCCTATCCTGCTCGGCGCCACATGGGCGCATTGGGGCAACGGCTGGCTGTTCACCGCCACCAACGGTGGCTGGGAATACCCACTGTTTCTGGCCGCCATCTCCGCCACGGTGGCACTGCTCGGCGGCGGCGCCCATGTCTTTGTCCCAGGACAAAAACACCGCGAGCATGCTTACAGCAGTAAGACCTCGCACAACGCCAGCTAAGCCCCTCCCCCCGGATCCCGGCGACCGCTGTTCGCCGGGATTTTCTTAGCGCCTGTTCACCACCGTCGCGAGCGCAGGTCAGCCACTGCTAACGCGTCATGACCGAGCGCAACAGATCCTCAACAGACTCTTAGGTGTATTTCGAGCATGATAATTTATAGCGCTGAACAAGTCTGGTCACCGCTCTCCGAATCCCTGCTGGACTGGGACGAAGCCTTTCACGACCTGATGCTCAACGACAAGTTGCGAATGACAGCCTATCGCCAGGCGATTTTCGAAACCGTCAAACCAGGCGATATGGTCGTCGACCTAGGTACCGGCACCGGCATCCTCAGCCAGTGGGCGCTGGAGGCCGGTGCTGCGCGCGTGTATGGCATCGATCTCAACACCGCTATTCTAGAGCAGGCGCAAGCCCGGATGCAGCGCGCCGGCTATGCCGAACGTTTCGTGCCGATCAACCGGCTGTCCTACGAGGTGGTGCTGCCGCAGCGGGTCGATGTGCTGATTTCCGAAATCATCGGCAATATGGCCGACAACGAGGACTTCCAGCCCATTCTCCAGGACGCCATCCTGCGCTTCCTGAAGCCCGGCGGCAGCACCCTGCCCCGCTCGACCAGCGCCTATCTGGTGCCGGTAGCCGCGCACCGCGCCCACCAGAATCTGCGCACCGGCAATATCGCCAGCCTCAGCCCCCACTACGAGATTGCCCAGTTATATCGGCACAAGTCCATCCGCTCTCCTTTCAACCTTTATTACGACTGTATCCTGTCCAAGCGACTGTACCTGAGCCTCCCACAGCAAGCATGCCGCTACGAAGGGGCCTGGGACCAAGCGGCCACCTACAGCACCAACCTGAGTTTCAATATCGATCGGCAGGATCTGTTGACCGGCTTCAAGGCGTACTTCATCGCCGAGCTGACGGCATCGACCAAACTGGACATTTCCGGCGACGATATCCAGAACGGGGAAACCTCCGATAGCTGGAAACATGCCTACCTACCTATCGAGCAGCCAATTGATGTTCGCCAGGGCGACCGCTTGAGCCTTAACTTCTCCCGCCAGTACCCCCCGCTGGGTGCGGTGTTCCGCCAGGTCTACCGATGGCAAGGGCGTGTCGAGCGCAAGGGTGAGGTGATCGGCTGCTTCGATCAATGCATGGATGAGGCGACGCTGGCGGAGTGCGTCTAGCAACCTGACGAAGCAGGCTCGGCATGCGCTGACCACGGCCAAAACTAGGCGGCTAGGTTGCGGCTGATCAGACGGTTACCACCGCCGAGTCGGTTGCGCTAATCCGCTGGCTGAGGATGCCGCCGCGCTGGCGCAAGAAGTCCTGCAGCAATTGCGGGTAATCGCTGCTCACCGCCGCCTCGACCGAGGGCCGTGCGGCCAGCTGGCTACGCCAGCGCTGCAGGCGCGGGCACAGTTCGAACACATCGAACGGCAGGTAGCGGTCCAGCGTGTCGAAATAGCGGAAGATCGGACCATAGCTGGCATCGACGATGCTGAACCTATCCCCGGCGAAGAATGGCCCGCGCACCTCAGGCTCCAGACGCCGTAGCTTGTCGCGAATGAGCTGGGCGGAGTCGATGAAGGCCGCCTCACTACTGGCGTTGTAGAACTTGGCAATGTCATTGAGCAGCTGCGAACCGAACTCGCTCCAGGCACGATGCCGAGCTTTGGCCAGCGGATCGACCGGATGCAGCGAACCCGGAGTAACTTCATCGAGGAACTCGCAGATGACCGCCGACTCGAAGATCACCTGATCGTCGTTCACTTGCAACAGCGGCACCTTGCCCAGCGGCGACATGGTCAGAAACCAGGTCGGCTTGTGGGCTAGATCCACATAGATGCGCTCGTAAGCGATAGCCTTCTCATGCAGGGTGATTGCTGAGCGTTGCACATAGGGGCAAAGTCTGTGGCTGACGAGAACCAGCTTGGCATAAGGCATGGTGGACCTCTCTTGGATCTAACTCTGCGGCTGCCGGCGGCGGCCTCGCAGCAATCAGAGTACTGTCTGAACGAGACAGGCCAGAATGGCAAAAACTGCAAAGCGCATTTCCACCAATGGCGAGTGAAGCAAGGCAATGGATCTGACCGACCTGAACTGGAACGACCTCAAGTTTTTTTTGGCGGTGGCGCGCTGCGGCTCTTTGGCCAAGGCGGCCAACAAACTCAACGTCACCCACTCCACCGTATTCCGACGCATCAACAACCTAGAGTCCGCCGTCGGCAGCAAGCTCTTCGCCCGTCAGCCTGAGGGTTATCGGCTTACCGCTGGCGGCGATGAGGTGCGGGCTCATGTAGAGCGGATCGCCGATCGTATCGACGAGTTACAGCGGCTGCTGGACAACCGCAACAAGCAACCACGCGGCGTGATTAATCTGACCGCGCCGCATAACCTAGCCTACCGCTACCTGCCGGGCTATCTGGTCGAATTCCGCCGCCAGCACCCGCAGATCCAAGTCAATCTGCTGGTCGGCAACGCCGACCTCAATTTGTCGCGCCGCGAGGCGGATTTGGCCATCCGCGCCACCCAGGCGCCGCCGGAGCACCTGATCGGCCACAAACTGTTCGCGCTGACCTGGGGCGCCTATGCTGCGCCGGCCTATCTGGCCGAACACAGCGCCCCGGCCGACGAAAACGACCTGCAACAGCACGCGATCATCACCTCCCACCACGACTTGCTACGGTTGCCAGCCTACGAGTGGGTAGCGCGGCATATTCCGGAGCAACAGATAGTCGCCCGTTGCAGCGACCTGATCGGCATGGCCGCGCTTGCCGTCGCCGGACTCGGCATCGCCCTGCTACCCGATGACCAAGCCAAGCCGCAACTGCAACGCCTGTTCACCTTCGGCCCCGGCCGACACAGTGACCTCTGGGTACTCAGCCACCCGGACCTACGCGACAACCTTGGGTTGAGCACGCTGAAGGCATTCATCATCGAGAAGTTCAAGCAAGACCCGACACTCAAGCAGTACGGCACTAAACCGCCGGCAGACGCGCCTGCACCCTAGCTAAGGGCTGATACCTCGCTCAGCATGCGCTGGTATCGCGCCAAGGCCGCGCCTACAACATCAACTGCCCCCGGCCACCGGTACCGCCACAAACGGCGGTCGCCGCCACACCAGCACAACGAAGCCAGCCGCGCCTAACGCCAACAACAATGGCAAGGCATGCCCGGTTAACCACTGACTGGCCGCGCCAGTTAGCAGCGGCCCGAACAAACAACCCAAGCCCCATAACTGAGCGACATGGGTGTTGGCGCGCACCAGTGCATCGTCACGAAAGTTCTCGCCGATCATGATCAGCGCCAGCGTAAATAAACCACCGGCACTGGCCCCAAACACCACCAGCATCGGCCACAACGCCGGGCCATGCAGCACGCTTGGAATAGCCGCGCTGGACAGCGCCAACACCACCCCGCAACCGACAAACAGCCCTGCGCGGGGAATCCGGTCGGCCAACCAACCGATGGGCAATTGCAGCGCCGCATCGCCGATCACCACCACACTGGCCATCAGCAATGCATCGTGCGCGGTGAAGCCTTGCAACAAGGCATAGATCGGCAGCAGCGTCAGCACCATGCCCTCGAAGGCGGCAAATAACGCTACCGCCCAAGCAATGGCCGGCAAGCGCTGGCAAAAATCCAGCAAGCCGCGTCCAGAAGCACTCTGCGCATCCACTTTGGGTGCGCCGGTGCGGCCAATGAGCAGCAAACAACCGCCGATCAGCAGCAGTGTGCCCAGCCAAAAACCCTGATTGCCGTCGACCCCCAGCCAATTCAAGAGCAACGGGCCGGACAATTGGCTAAGCGCATAACCGGTGCCATACAAGGCCACCAAGCGCCCACGCCAAGCATCCACGACCAGTTGATTGATCCAGCTTTCACCGAGGATAAACACCACGGTCAGCGCCACACCGATCAACAAACGCAAGCCCAGCCACACCGGATAGCTTTGCACCAGCGCTTGTAAGGCCACCGACACGGCGGCGCTAAGCAAACACCAGCGCATTAACTCCGCGCTGCCGAACCGGGCCGCTAGGCGTCTGGTGATGACCGCCCCCAACAACACCCCAATCGCCGGAGTCGCGGCCATTACGCCGATGGCAAAACTGTCATAACCCCAACTGGCCAGCCGCAGTGACACCAGCGGCAGCGTCACGCCCATGGCCAGCCCAATGCTGATGACCGCCGCACAGACGGCAAAATAAGTGCCCCAACGCATTACCCGCTCCCTGCCTAGAATGCACAACGGCCGAACTCCCAAAGGAGTCCGGCCGCGTTTTTTAATCGATGGACTCACGTAGGGTGTACTCGCCGCAGGCAGTACACCATGGACCACGCGGGGCCAGACGGCGGACTGTTCGCTGCGCTCCTGAGTCCGCCCTACGTCCGACCTGGCACTTTACGCCCGACCTTTAAACCCAACTTATTACAGCTTGATCCAGGTGGCCTTCAGCTCGGTGTACTTATCGAAGGCGTGCAGCGACTTGTCGCGACCGTTGCCCGATTGTTTGAAGACGCCGAACGGTGCGGTCATGTCGCCACCGTCGTATTGGTTGACCCACATGCTGCCGACCCGCAACGCTTTGGCCGCTAAGTGCGCCTTGGATAGGTTGCTGGTCCAGATCGCCGCCGCCAGACCGTAGATGCTGTCGTTGGCGATTTGAATCGCCTCCTCGACGGTGTCGAAGGTGATCACCGATAACACCGGACCAAAGATCTCTTCGGCGGCGATGCGCATGCTGTTATGCACGTCGTCAAACACGGTGGGTTCAACGTACTGGCCACCCGTTTCGGCCAGCGCACGCTTGCCGCCACAGAGCAATGTGGCGTTTTCGGCATGCCCAGCTTCGATGTAAGCCATTACGCTATTCAGGTGTTGGCTATCCACCAGCGCCCCGACGTTGGTGGCTGGGTCCAATGCATGACCGGGCTTCCAGCTCTGCATGGCTTCCAGCAGCAGCGGCATAAATTGCGCTTTTACCGAACGCTCGATCAGCAAGCGCGAACCGGCGGTGCACATTTCACCCTGGTTAAAGCAGATGGCCGCCGCGGCAGATTCGGCGGCGGCCTTCAAGCACGGCGCGTCGGCGAACACAATATTGGCGCTCTTGCCGCCAGCTTCAAGCCAGACGCGCTTCATGTTCGACTCACCAGCGTAGATCATCAGCTGCTTGGCGATCTTGGTGGAACCGGTAAACACCAAGGTGTCGACATCCATGTGCAAGGCCAACGCCTTGCCGACGGTGTGGCCGTAGCCCGGCAGAATATTCAGCACGCCAGCTGGAATCCCAGCTTCAAGGGCTAACTGGGCCAAACGAATGGCGGTCAACGGCGATTTCTCTGATGGCTTAACAATCACTGAATTGCCGCTGGCCAGCGCAGGGCCAAGCTTCCAGCAGGTCATGATCAGCGGGAAGTTCCACGGCACAATAGCCGCAACCACGCCAATCGGCTCACGGGTGATCAGGCCCAACTCGTCGTGCGGGGTGGCTGCCACTTCATCATAAATTTTGTCGACCGCCTCACCGCTCCAGCGAATCGCTCGCGAAGCGCCCGGCACGTCAACGTTCAAAGCGTCGGAGATGGGCTTACCCATGTCGAGGGTTTCCAGCAGCGCCAGCTCGTGCGCATTGGCATCCATCAAATCAGCAAAGCGAATCATTACTTGCTTGCGCTTAACCGGCGACAACCGCGACCACACGCCCGATTCAAATGTCGCGCGGGCATCGGCGACGGCCAAATTGGCATCGGCCAAATCACAGCTAGCCACGTGGCCCAAAGAACGGCCATCAACCGGACTGATGCACTCAAAGGTCGCCTTATCGGCTGCGGCGGTGTACTCGCCGTGAATAAATGCGCGGCCTTCAATTTTCAGGCTCTGGGCAAGCTCGTCCCAGTAGGCGCGGGTCAAGGTAGTCATGCGAACGTCCTCTAATCGGTGTTCTTAAAAGTTGCAGAGCGCATGCTGCTCGATACGCGCACTGTCAAAAATTCTGCAAGGTCGGCCAGCAGGCGGACATGCTGGCAACCCTAAACCAGAGCACAGTAGAATTCCAATATATTTTACACAAGAATCAACAAACCCCTTGCTACGTTCATTTTATCAAACATAAAATCCGCAACCACCTGCCAAAGCAGCCGATTGAGCTTGCCTCGGGGGGGGCAAATGAACAATAGCTGCACAGCTAAAATGCTCACTAAAAACAACACCTTCAATCACTGGCCGATGACTTGATGGTGTGCGACAGCGGCGACACCATTGCCAGGTGATCAGTACTGATTATTGAAAATTCCAGCCGTCTAGCGGTTCAAGTCCACCGGAGCTCCGTATGAACATCGCCACTATTATTGACTTCGCCCAGTCCAACGCCACCGCTGAGCGCTATCGCCCAGCCCCGGAAAAAGTCCTCAAGGGCGATCCGGCGCAGAGCGTCATCAACCACTATGGCAGCCCTTGCGGGCAGTTCAATGCTGGGATCTGGGAAGGTGCAGCCGGGCAATGGACCATCAGCTACACCGAGCACGAGTACTGCGAGATCTTGCAGGGTGTGTCGGTGATCCGTGACGCCGAGGGCAATGGCAAGACCGTGCGCGCCGGCGACCGTTTTGTCATCCCGGCCGGCTTCAGTGGCACCTGGGAGGTGCTGGAAGACTGCCGTAAGGTTTATGTGATTTTCGAACAGGCCAAAGCCTAAGCCGCAACGAGCTGTCTATGCGTGATTTTTAGCCCACCTTCTGGTGGGCTTTTTTTGCCCGCAAATCAACCTACGTCGTATGTCTAAGCAATGCAAAAAGCCAATTTTTGCGCAAAAAAAACCCGCCGAGAGGCGGGGTTTTTCAGCAAGGCTTGATCAATTACTTGATCTTGCCTTCCTTGTAGATCACGTGCTTACGGATAGTTGGATCGAATTTTTTGATTTCGATCTTATCCGGGGTGGTGCGCTTGTTCTTGTCGGTGGTGTAGAAGTGGCCGGTACCGGCACTTGAGATCAAACGGATCAATTCGCGCATAACTAGCTCCTTAAACCTTTTCGCCGCGAGCACGCAGCTCGGACAACACAACGTCAATACCACGCTTGTCGATTACACGCATGCCTTTGGCAGATACGCGCAAACGAATGAAGCGATTTTCCGACTCAACCCAAAAACGGTGGTGATGCAGGTTCGGCAGAAAACGACGACGGGTTTTGTTGTTTGCGTGGGAAATGTTGTTCCCGCTTACCGGACCCTTGCCGGTAACTTGACAGACTCTTGACATACATCAGCCCTCTAAAACCGCATGCCCAACCCGGCATGGGTTGGCCGTTTAAACTCAAAGTCATTTGGCGCTCGGCGCCACGTTTCTTCAGGGTCTTACCGGCCACACCTACAAAAGAAGGAAACCGGGACCCTATAAAAGAGCGCGCCTTTATATCAGAAGGAGCTCTATACAGCAAGAAATGCTCCACAAAAAATCTACCGTGTATCCGCGCGAACCCCTACAGCCCTTGAATTCTCTGGGCTCTTGCCAAAGCGACCATTCGTCGATAAATCGCCTCTAGCACCCACCCTAGAGCCAACCGTATTCCGCTAAAGACAGCGGCTCTCCCTCGCCAACAATGAAGTGATCGAGCACCCGCACATCCACCAGCGCCAATGCTTCTTTCAAACGCTGGGTAAGCAAACGATCAGCCTGACTAGGCTCTGCGACCCCCGAGGGATGGTTATGGGTCAGAATCGCGGCGGCAGCGTTATGCGCCAACGCACGCTTGACCACTTGCCGGGGATACACGCTGGCGCCATCAATACTGCCCTGAAACAGCACCTCAAACGCCAGCACGCGGTGTTTAGCATCCAGAAACAGACAGGCGAAAACCTCGTGCGGCTCGTGGCGCAGGCGGGCCTTCAAGTAATCACGCACTGCTTGCGGGCTTTCTAGGGTGCCATCGCGCTGCAGACGCTCGGCTAGGTGCCGGCGCGCCATTTCCAACACTGCCTGCAACTGGGCAAACTTGGCCGGCCCCAAGCCTAAACGCTGGCTAAAAGAGCCAAGATCAGCCTCCAGCAGCGCGCGCAAGCTGCCAAAATCAGCCAACAGATGCCGTGCCAGATCAACAGCACTCTGCCCGGCAACCCCCGTGCGCAAGAAAATCGCCAGCAACTCGGCATCACTCAACGCACTGGCGCCACGCGCCAACAACTTCTCCCGGGGCCGTTCAGCCGCCGGCCAATCGCGAATACTCATACACCCTCCTTGAGCCAATACAGCTTCCTTGAGCCACGGCAGTGGAACGCACCGGGTTGGCATGCACGAATACTCATACGCCCTCCTTGAGCCACGGCCCCACGGGAGCCGGCGCCGCTGTTCCCGCACGGTCGCTGTGATATCGTAGCCGAACTTTTGCGCGGCGCTCGGCACGCCGGGCCTCCCAGCCCGAAGGCGCCCGGTGCGCGCACTACATCCCATCGTTTACAAGGCAGTGCTATGCAGCGGTTGTATCGGAAACGCATCGTCCTCGGCGTGGGCGGCGGCATTGCCGCGTATAAAAGCGCCGAACTGATTCGCCGCCTGCGCGAACAGGGCGCCGAGGTCCAGGTGGTCATGACCCAGGGTGGCCAGGAGTTTATAACTCCGCTAACCCTGCAGGCGCTGTCCGGCAACCCCGTGCATTTGGAATTGCTCGACCCTGCAGCAGAAGCCGCCATGGGCCACATCGAATTGGCCAAGTGGGCTGACTTGGTGCTAATCGCTCCAGCCACTGCCGACTTAATGGCCCGCCTGGCTCAAGGCTTAGCCAATGACCTGCTGACCACGCTGGTGCTGGCCACCGACGCTACGGTGGCTTTGGCGCCGGCAATGAACCAAGCCATGTGGCGCGACCCAGCCACCCAAGCCAATACGCAAACTCTGCGCAATCGCGGCTTTAAACTGTTTGGCCCGGCGGCCGGCAGCCAAGCCTGTGGCGACGTAGGCCT
>JBBKVZ010000061.1:0-3108 GCA_037968715.1 Pseudomonas sp. | reverse complement strand
GGCGCAGTCTCGGTGATGCGCGAGCTGGCCAGTAAAGTTGAGTTGCCGAGCCTGGCGCATGTGGTCGACGTGGTCGGCACCGGCGGCGACGGCGCGAATATCTTTAACGTCTCCACTGCTGCCGCTTTTGTGGTGGCAGCTGCTGGCGGCAAGGTGGCCAAACACGGTAACCGCGCAGTGTCGGGCAACAGTGGTAGCGCCGACTTGCTCGAAGCGGCCGGAATCTACCTGCAGCTAACGCCTGTGCAAGTCGCGCGTTGCATCGACACGGTGGGCGTGGGCTTTATGTTCGCTCAGGTGCATCACCAAGCGATGAAGTACGCCGCTGTGCCGCGTCGTGAGCTGGGGCTGCGCACCCTGTTTAATATGCTCGGCCCGCTGACTAATCCGGCCGGCGTGCAGCACCAGGTGGTGGGCGTGTTTAGTCAGGCGCTCTGTCGGCCGTTGGCTGAGGTGCTTAAGCGTTTAGGCAGCAAACATGTGTTGGTGGTGCATTCGCGTGACGGCCTGGATGAATTCAGCTTGGCCGCTGCGACCTTTGTTGCCGAACTGAAAGACGGTGAAATCACCGAGTACGAAGTGCGTCCCGAAGATGTCGGGCTTACCAGCCAAACGCTGTTGGGCTTGGAAGTTGATGGCCCGCAAGCTTCGTTGGCGTTGATCAGCGATGCCCTTGGCCGGCGTAAAACCGCCCTCGGTGAAAAAGCCGGCGACTTAATTGTGTTAAATGCCGGCGCTGCTTTGTATGCGGCTGATCTAGCCAGCAGCTTAAATGAAGGGGTGCAGTTGGCCCACGACGCCTTGAGCAGCGGCCTGGCCTTAGAAAAAATGCATGAACTGGCATCCTTTACTGCGGTATTCCGCCTGGAGAATCAAGCGTGAGCTTGCCTACTATTCTGGACAACATCATTGCTCGCAAAATTCAAGAAGTTGCCGCGCGGCGGTTACTGGTTGGTTTGCCTGAGCTCGAACAAATGGCGCGCAGCGCCGATGCTCCGCGTGGCTTTGCCGCCGCGCTAATGGAGCGTGCGGCGCGCAAAGAAGCCGCCGTTATTGCCGAAATTAAAAAGGCCTCGCCAAGCAAGGGCGTGCTGCGCGAAGACTTTAATCCTGCCGAGTTGGCTAAGAGTTATCAGCTAGGTGGCGCCGCCTGTTTGTCGGTACTGACCGATATCGATTTCTTCCAAGGTGCGGACAGTTATCTGCAGCAAGCGCGAGCGGCCTGCAGTCTGCCGGTGATTCGCAAAGATTTTATGATCGACCCTTATCAGATCGTTGAAGCGCGGGCGCTGGGCGCGGACTGCGTGCTGCTGATCGTTTCCGTGTTAGACGATAGGCAACTGGCCGAGTTGGCCAGCGTCGCCAAAGATGTCGGTCTCGATGTATTGGTTGAGGTGCATGACGGTGACGAGTTGGAGCGGGCGCTGAATACCCTTGATACGCCACTGATTGGCATCAACAATCGCAACCTGCACACGTTTGAAGTCAACCTAGACGTAACCCTCGACCTACTGCCGCGAGTGCCGCGCGATCGTTTGGTAATTACCGAGAGTGGCATTATTAATCGCGCCGATGTCGAGCTGATGCAAATCAGCGAGGTGTATGCGTTCTTGGTCGGCGAGGCGTTTATGCGTGCACCAGATCCTGGTGCAGAACTGCAGCGCTTGTTCTTTCCAGACACGGCCCCCGTTCAGCTGGGTGCCGATCCAGACTGATGCTCTGCGCAACAAAAAAGGCCTGCAATGCAGGCCTTTTTTGTTTGTGTTGACCCACAAAGGGTTCTGCTCGGGCTCAGCGGGTGCCGAACACCACCATGGTTTTGCCTTTCACATGCACCAGGCCCTGCTCTTGCAGAACCTTGAGCACCCGGCCGACCATCTCTCGTGAGCAGCCGACAATGCGGCCGATCTCTTGGCGGGTAATCTTAATTTGCATGCCGTCCGGGTGGGTCATCGCATCCGGCTGCTTACACAGGTCGAGCAGGGTGCGGGCAACGCGGCCGGTAACGTCAAGAAACGCCAGGTCACCAACTTTGCGCGTGGTGTTGCGCAAACGCTCGGCCATTTGACTGCCGAGGGCGATGAGCATTTCTGGGTCTTGTACGGTCAGTTCGCGGAACTTGGTGTAACTCAGCTCCGCCACTTCGCACTCGGTTTTGGCGCGCACCCAAGCGCTGCGCTCTTTCTCGCTGCCTTCTTTCTCGAACAGGCCCATCTCACCGAAGAAATCCCCGGCATTGAGGTAGGCGATGATCATTTCGCGGCCGTCATCGTCTTCGATCAGAATCGTCACTGAACCTTTGACGATGAAAAACAACGTCTCGCAGCGATCACCCGCATAGATAATGGTGCTCTTCGCGGTGTAACGCCGGCGATGGGCGTGCGCGAGCAGTTTGTCGAAATTCTTGATCTTCGGTGTAAGTGTGATAGCTACCATGCACGAGTCTCGAAAAGAACAGATAAGTCTCTGTTAAACAGACATTTTCTTATTAGTCATACGGCCAGTGTGCCATTTATCCGGCGTCAGCTTAACAGAGCCTTAGTAGTTGGCGGTATTTTTGCGACGGAGCTAACAGCTCAGCACAAATGATTGCCTCAACTGCGTGCTAATGGGGCGTGAGAATGCCCTGTGTTAAGCTTAGCGCAGATTTTTCGGCGAGGATTTGATCATGAAAGCGCGCATTCAGTGGGCTGGCGAGGCTCTGTTTCTAGGTGAATCGGGCAGTGGGCATGTGGTGGTAATGGATGGTCCGCCAGAAGCGGGTGGGCGCAACCTAGGTGTGCGGCCAATGGAAATGCTGCTGATCGGTTTGGGCGGTTGCAGTAATTTTGATGTGGTTAGCATCCTCAAAAAATCCCGTCAGGCGGTGGAAAGTTGTGAGGCGTTTGTCGAGGCCGAACGTGCCGATGAAGACCCAAAAGTCTTCACCAAGATTCACCTGCACTTTGTGGTTAAGGGCCGTGGCTTGAAAGAAGCCCAAGTTAAGCGCGCGGTGGAATTGTCGGCTGAGAAGTACTGTTCTGCTTCGATCATGCTCGGTCGTGCCGGGGTGATCATCACTCACGACTATGAAATTATCGAGCTGGGTTAAGTTTTGCTCTCGCCGCT